>DASQEG010000976.1:0-4928 GCA_035633775.1 Bryobacteraceae bacterium | reverse complement strand
GCTCCTGGCCAGAGCGGGCGCCGGTCCAACGGTTCCCAGGCCGGAGGTAAATGTGTTCGGATCGGCAGGTGGATCCTATCAGGCAGGCCCTGTCGCAGCTCAGGGCGCAGCAGGTATCGATGCACGGCTATGGCGTGGCTTTCGGGTACTTGCAGAGTACAAGTACACATTCACGCCGACATCTTTCGATATTCCCAATGGAACGGCGAGGTTTCACGTCCACAGTCATCACCTTGTCACTGGACTTGCGGTCCATTTTTAGCCTAATGAGCTGGTATGTCCTGCCGAAAGCGACGGGTGCATAACCGTAATCGTCCGTAATCCCTGATTGCGAGCGTCAGACATTTGTGAGAAAGGCACCCACGGCATCGCTTCCGTCGACCATCGCCGCCAGCTCAACGATGGAGGTCGTTTCGCGACTCGGTTATGTAGCGCATGGGGTCGTGTATCTCGTGATCGGAGCCCTTGCCGCGAGCCTGGCATGGGGAGCGCGAGGCGAACTGGCCGACCCGCCAAGCGCTATCGGTGTCATCGACAAATTGCCGGCGGGCAATTGGATGGTAAGCATGCTCGCAGCAGGCCTGGCAGCGTATGCATTATGGCGCTTCGTGCAGGCAGCTGCTGACCCGGACAGGCAGGGCAGAACCGTCAAAGGATTGATCGTTCGGACAGGGCGCGTGATCAGCGGCCTGGGATACTCCGCGCTGGCGATCTTTGCCGGCCGGCTGGCAGCGGGTACGGCGGAGCAGCCTGGAACCGACTCCAACTGGGCCCATCGAATCCTGACCGAGCCTGTGGGTGCGCTCTTCGGCGCCCTCGTTGCTTTGATCCTTCTCTGCGTGGCGAGCGATGATGCTCGCAAGGCCTGTACGACCAATTTTGGCGAACGGCTTAAGCACCACGAGATGAGCATGCTGCTGACCGCCGCGAACAGATGCGCTGGAAGCTGGGGCTTCGCCGCTCGTTCGGTGATTCTCATCTTCGGAGGCATCTACCTGATGCGCGCCGTATTCAGGGCAGACCCGAACCAGGCAAGAGGATTCGAAGGCATCCTTGCAGGGCTGCTTCGGCTACCCTACGGCGACTGGGTTCTGTTGCTCGTTGCGCTGGGGCTGGCGGCGTATGGCCTGTTTATGGTGCAGGCAGGCCTGTACCGGCGCCACCCCTTCTAAGTCCCTGCAGTGCCGACTATAGCTTTCGACCCATAATGTTGTAGTCGAGCCCTCCGAAAAAGGCCTGGCGAAACTCAGCCGGGAGCGCGTTAATGCTGGGCATGGACTCGGCTGCGGGCTCTAGCCGGTTGACTTCGATCCCTCCGAATCCGAACTCCTCGTAATAGAAGACCAGCAGCGCGGGCGGAACGGGACGCTGATGTGTCGGATCCAGATAGAAATGCGTGGCGAAGATGGCGAGGCACTCGGGATTGGGAGTCTCCAGCACCAGAAGGCCGCCTGGCCGAAGCTTCGCGGAACAGAGCTTAACGAGTGCCGGTACCTGATGGGGAGGCATGTGTTCCACAACCTGTGCCGCAAAGATGCCGTCAAAGGACGCATCGGGCTCGCGCGCTAGCAGGTCGAAGACATCGGCCTCATCTGCCACAAGACCTTCCGCGCGACACGCAGCGACTGACTCTGCATCGAGGTCAACGCCACGTGCCGCAACTCCGGCTTCGCGCAGCAGGTCGAGAAACTCTCCCCGGCCGCATCCGATGTCAAGAACGTTCCGGCATCGCGAGAACACCGGCACGTACATCCGCTGACGCTCCCGTATCACGGCTGCTGTCCCGCGGAACCGGTCTGCGAAGCGTGTGTAGTCGATGTCGAGCACTGCCGGCGCGTTACCCGCCGGGCTCGCTGCGGGCAGCGCAGGCTGGGAAACCGCAAATGCTTTCTGCCTGATTACACGAAGCTCATTGTGGATAAGCTGCTCATAATCGAGCTTGATCTTCTGCAGGTCGTTCCAGAAACGCTGATGAACTTCCCCAACCGCCTCCTGGATGGACGTATTGAATTCGCGGTGCTGCTGCCGGAGTGACTCGCGGTAGTTCGCATCCGCAGCGCCGAGCCGAAGATCGAAAGCTGACTGCAGTTCCGAGACACTTTTGAGGAAATGTGCCTCATTGCGGAAGAGGGTCTTTTCCCATTCGGCGCGCCAGGTAATCCAGTGCGAGCGGATATCCTTCAGTTCACGTGCTTCGCTTGCCACTTCCTGTGCAGCCTGCAGTCGTACCCCTGCAGCCGCGAGTGTTCGATTCACCTCGTTGAAGGCCTCGAGCGTTGCCTCCAGAGCGGTCAGCAGAGCCCGGTTGTACTCCACCTGATCGCGCACGAACCAGCCAAGGGCTCGCGCGACGCCGCGCTTCATGCTCTGAATCAGGTTGTTGAGGAGGCCAGCCCGGCGCGGATTTACCGTGCCAATGGCTGCGACCTTTGCCGCGGCCGCGTCGCGAGCATGCAGGATCGGAAGCAGGTCGGGCAGGGGCACGCCAAGGCCCGGAGCCTCGCCCTGCGGGTGGCGGGCGCGCGCGCGCTCCCTGATCGCGTCGACAATTGCTGCGATCTCCTCCTGACGCGCCTCAGATGCCAAAGCCGCTCTCCCGGCTATAGCTCGCCGTGATCCTGGACATAATGCCACCGCGAGGGGTGAACTCGCCCATCAGGGTGGCGCGCACAGGGTCGCAATCCTTCACGACATCTCGAAGGAAACGATTGACCGCGTTTTCATAAAAGATGCCAAGGTTGCGATAGGCGAGCATATACATCTTCAGAGACTTTAGTTCCAGCGCGCGATCCCCTGGGACGTAGCGCAGCGTAAGTTTGCCGAAGTCCGGCAAACCCGTCTTGGGGCAGACGGAAGTAAACTCAGGGATCACAATCTCGATCTCGTAATTCGGATAGTTGTTCGGCCAGGTTTCAATGCTCGGCAACTCGGCATCGACTCCCGCCTGCGCCTGCTCGTCCGTATACTCGCGTTTCAAGCCGTCACCTCCTGAGTCTGGCCCGTCAAAGCACGACAGAGGTGGTCCAGAAAGAGACCGACATCTGTGACCACGCCAACCGCCTGGCCAGTGCCCCGATCGCTTACTTTGGTCGCGACGGCTGGATTGATGTCGACGCACACGATCTTGACCCAGCTGGGAGACATGTTGCCAATCGCAATCGAATGCAGCATCGACCCAAGGCAAAGAACGAGTCCAGCGCCTTTCAAGTGCTGTGCACAAAGGTCCTGAGCGACATTCATGTCGGTGATGGTGTCGGGCAGGGGGCCGTCATCACGCAGACTGCCGGCGAGCACGAACGGCACGTTGTTGCGCACACACTCATACATGATGCCCGTCGTCAGCCGCCCGGCCTCGACCGCTCCCCTGATACTGTCGTGATGGTTGATCGCGTTAATCGCACGCATGTGGTTCCGGTGTCCGTGCTCTTCCTGGCGGCCATCGCGCAACCGCACGCCCAGCGAAGTTCCCAGCAAGGCGGCCTCGATGTCGTGGACTCCCAACGCATTCCCGCTGAGCAGAGCCTGTACATAGCCGGTGCGAATCAACTGTGACAGAGCCGCTGCTCCCCCGGTGTGCACGACCACCGGCCCAGCGACAACAATCACCTTTTGTCCTGCCTCACGTACGCTGCGAATGAGATTGGCCGTTTGCTGTACAGCCGTTTCAACTTGCCGCTCTGACGACACGCCATTGCTCATGAACGCGAACGCCAGCCGGTCGCGCTCCTTCGATTCCGGGATAACTCGAATACCCTTCATCCCGATAACTACTTTGTCGCCGTTGCGAATGTCACGCAGCTTACGGCAGAAGGCGCTTCCGTCTCGCACAACAACGAGTGCATCCATGCGCTGGTCCTCCACCTCGATCCAGCGATCGCCGGCACGCACCATCGTCCTGTGATTGGTCGTGGAGTAGAAGTCTTCCGGCGCGCATTTGTCTTTCTCGATATCGCGCAGTTCCGCATCGCCGGAATCCACAAGGCTGCAGCCGAGTGCGATCAAAGCGTCCATAAGACCTTCCATCGATCGCGGATCGGGGGCCTCTACCTTCAGTCGCAGGTGCGAAGCATCACTGTTTGTCCTGCCGATGCTAAAGTGCTCCACTTCAAAGCGGCCGCTATATTCCACGACCGTGTCGAAGATTCGCTCCATGATGTGCGAGTCGATCAGATGGCCGTGCGCCTCGACGACTTCCGTCACGGCTTGTTGCTGGGGCGAGTTCATCGTATCCTTACAGGATAGCTTCGGGCGCGGGCATGTCGCGGTTACTTGCGATGTTCCGTGTAGCCGGAACCCGCCGTCGAGCCTCTAATCCGAAGCTCACCCCTGGAGGGATTATGAAAGCTTGCAAAGCAGTAATTATTTCGCTCCTGCTCCTGACAGCCGCCAGTGCAAACGCGGCGATGTACACCTGGAGCACTGAAATCACCGGCGACCAGGAACGGCCCAATCCTACGCCTTCACCAGCCGTCGGGATCGGCAGTGGCACCTACAATGACACCACCAACATGCTGGATTGGGTCATCACCTTCGACCCCGATGAACTTCTCGCCCCGGAAACTATGGCGCACTTTCATCAGATCACAAATCTGACAACGAGGGTCGGCCCGCCCATTATCAACCTGCCGCTTGGTTCGCCGAAGACTGGCTCGGCTATGCTGACGGACACCCAGGAGACTGCATTCTTCGCCGGGCTTACCTACATCAACATTCACTCGACACTTTACCCCGGAGGTGAGATCCGGGGCGACATCACTCAGGACGCGATCTCGGCAGTGCCAGAGCCCTCAACCGTTGCTCTGGGCGCAACGGGACTGCTCCTGATGTACGCGTGGCGCCGGCGTAGTTAAACCCAGCGGTACAAACTTCGGGCGAGCACTCCGCGGCTCGCCCGAACCTCACCGGACAGCCTTCCACGCGATAAACAG
>DASQEG010000975.1:0-2671 GCA_035633775.1 Bryobacteraceae bacterium | reverse complement strand
CAAACATGAAAACTGCGAACCTTCTGGTGATCTTCAAGCTTCTCGTTCGCCGTACGTACCGCTGCCTCCGCATCGGCGCCGTCGGCCAGCACCAGCACTGCCCCGACGCGGTCGGTGCCGACCACAGCCGAGTCCACCACTCCAGGTACTGCGTTCATCACGCGCTCGACGTCTTCGGGGAAGACGTTCAGGCCCTCCGGCGTGACGATCATCTCCTTCTTACGGCCGCGGATGGTCAGGCGTCCTTCCGCATCCATGGACCCGATATCGCCGGTGTGGAACCAGCCGTCTTCGAACGCGCGTGCCGAATCGTTGTCGGGATTGAGATACCCGGAGGTTACGTTCTCGCCGCGCACCAGAATTTCGCCGTCTTCAGCGATTCGTACGTCGACGCCGCCGATCGGTTTGCCGACGCTGCCCTTCTGCGTGTGGAAAGGGTGATTCAGCGTTACGATCGGTGCAGTTTCGGTCAGGCCATAGCCCTGAATCAGGACGTAGCCCATGCGACGCCACCACTCCTCCAACTCGGGATCTAGCGGAGCTGCCCCGACGACGAAGCTCCAGAACTTCCATCCGAACAGCCGGTGCACTGTGCGGTACTGCCACCACCGCTGCGGCCACCTGGAACCCGGCACAGGCTCTTCAGCAGCAGCGGGCGCCTGTGCCAGCACGTACTCACGCAGAACTTCGAGAATTTTGGGTACGCATACGAGCACCGACACCCGCTCGGAACGAATCTGGTCCACGATGTCGCGGGGGTTGTAGCCGTGCAGGAACAGCACCACTCCGGGCAGCATCGGCGGCACGAACGTCGCCATGGACTGCCCGAACATGTGGCTTAGCGGCAGCAGATTGAGAAATCGAATTGGCGCAAACGGCTTCTGCCATCGGCGGTACCTGATCACCTCGCCCTCCACAGGCACGATGTTGGCGAGGACGTTGCGATGTCGAATGACGACGCCTTTAGGTTCGGCTGTCGCTCCGGAGGTGAAGAGAACCTCAGCCGTGTCGTCGCGGCTTATGGTGACCTGCGGCACCGGCTCTGCGGGTGCTTTCCACTCGACTGACGCAAGAGGCCATACATCGAGGCCGGCCGGAGGCTGAGGCAGCTGCACTTCTTCACCGGTCAACAGCAGGCGTGCGTTGCTGATCTCCGCAATGCGTCCGAGTAATGATAACGAGGTCCGGTAATCGACCGGGACCACAACAACGCCGGAGATGATGCAGCCCCACATTGCCGCAATCCACTCCGGTCGGTTCTCGCTCCAGAACAGCACGGAATCGCCCTTTGTTATGCCGGCCCCTCGCAGTCTCAGCGCAAACACACGTGCGGCATCGGCCGTCTGCCGGTACGTGAATCGGCGAGTACGGTAACCATCGAAGTGCTGCAGGAACTGGTCAGGATAGTGCGCGAAGGATTCGAAGTAGTCGGCTAAGGTGTCCCTGCGCGCCATCGTCCGCTAGTGTAGCGGCGGCAGTTTGTATAGTAGAGGCGGGGCAGCGAGACGTGGCGGGCATCAAAGGCAAATGCGTTCTGATCACGGGTGCCGGCCGCGGTATTGGGAAACGCCTGGCACTCGGGTTCTCCGCTGCCGGAGCACGTGTGGCCCTGCTGGCGCGGAGCAAGGCAGAGCTCGACCTGGCGAACCTTGAGATCGAGCACAACGGCGGCAACTCCTTGCGCCTTCGCGCGGATGTTCGTGATTACGAGCAGCTCGCGGCGGCTGTGGACCGTATGCGCGCGAGTTACGGACGCGTCGACGTGCTGATCTGCGCTGCCGCAGTGCAGGGCCCGATCGGTCCTTTTCTCGACTGCCCGGCATCAGCCTGGATCGAAACGGTGAGCACAAATCTTATCGGTGTGATGAACTGTGTGCGCACGGTGCTGCCGGGAATGGTGGCGCGTCGATCGGGAAAGATCATTGCGCTCGGCGGGCGTGGAGCCGCCGACCCCCGGCCGAACTTCACAGCCTACGCAGCTGCGAAGGCAGGTCTCACGCGCTTCGTCGAGACTCTCGCCGAGGAGATCCGGGAAAGCAACATACAGGCGAACGTGATGTCGCCCGGTGGCGCGTACACTCACATGACCGATGAGATTCTACGTGCGGGCGACCGTGCCGGAGCGCGGGAGCATGAGCGCGCCGTCGAGGTTCGATTAACCGGCGGCATCGCTGCGGAGAAGCAGATCAGCCTTGCCAAGTTCCTGGCCTCCGATGATTCCAACCACGTCAGCGGCAAGCTCATTCACGTGAATGACGACTGGCGAAAGCTCTATCATTCATCCGTAGCGCCCGATCTTTATACGGTGCGGCGCGTGCAGCGCGGCTGAAAATTGCCCATGGTACGTTAAGAGCTTCGATGTCAGTGCAGATCTTTCTGCAAGGCAAACTCCAGGGAACCGACGCGTTTCTTCGTGCTGCACAGGGCGACCTCGCCGGTCGTGCTCAGTGGGCGACGCTTGCGGGTGAAGTTGTGCCGCGCGCGCTGCTGGCCGAGCTTCGACTGTCGCCGCTGCTGCTGGGCGCCAGCGGCGGCGGTCAGTTTTTAATGGTGTTGCCGCAGGAGACACGTGAGCGTGCTGAGCAGTTTCTGCGCGACACCAGTGCAGCTCTCGAGGCGCGAACCGGGTACCTGGTTTCGCTAGCCTGGGCTTTTACTGAGGATCTCGGCG
>DASQEG010000974.1:0-8327 GCA_035633775.1 Bryobacteraceae bacterium | reverse complement strand
GAATATGGACTGGGGCTGGACGTCAATGCTGGTCACGGTGTCCCTGGCTTCATCGCCGTAGGGTGCTCCCGCTGCGATCCAGTCACTGATGATCTTGTACGCGCGCGACTTGACGTCGAAGCGAACGCCACCACCGTGAGCCACTTCACCCGAAGGCTTGGCAAGCATGAGGCTGCGTGCAGGATCAGCCCGATTGAAGCGCCGTCCTGAAAGGTCGTACAGCAGCGCCTCGTAGTCGAACCGTGGATCATAGCCACGCAGTGAGAGCTTAAATCCGTTCTTGCCCTTCGCCGCTCCGTGACACGGCCCGGAGGTGCAGCTCATTTTGTTCAACTGCGGAGCAACATCCCGCAGGAAGGTTACCTCAGCCGCAATGAGCGGAACACTACTGAGCAGAAGCAGCCTGAACATTCGATCTCCGTTCGGTAACCTTCAGCGATACCGGTCTTGCGTAAATCTCTTCAGCCATACCGCCCTGGCGGATACGGCCCCGCACGATGACGTCATAGGTGGCCGGATCCGTGGCCTTCGTAATGTTGATCGAGAACGTGCCCGCGTTAGGCCCCTTCTTCTCGAATGCCGTCACCCGAGTGTCGCGGGCGCCTACGATTTCCACCGCCAGTTCGGCGGGCAAAGTAACGCCTTCGGCCCGCAGGCTCCATGTATACGCGAAGTCGTAGCGGTCGCCTTCTTCCATGCGCGTGAAGTTTACTTGCTTCACTTCAAGCGTCGCGTCCGTTGGCGCGGTGGTGGACCCGGGCATGGTCAACCCGAGCCACGGTGCCGTCAACGAGCGCTGGCGGTCCACGACGCCCTGATCCGTCGCGCCTGCCACTTCGATCGCTATTCCTGGACCGGCGGCCGTTCGGCGCAGTACCGTGCCGTCATCCAGTTTTCCTGTAGCCACGACGGTCAGTTCACGTGGAGACAATTCAGCGTTCTCTTCTGCGGTGAGAATCAGGACGCCACGACGATTGAAGGTGCGATTGTTCTTGGCGTCGAGCAGTTCGCGGGGAATGTGTCCACCCTCGGCCCTGATGCCGGCCGGCAGGTTCGCCACCGAAGCGGCGATTGGGCCGTCATAACCTCTGCGGTCGACACTTACAACAACGAGTGCTGAACCACCTTTTGGAATGTTCACAAAAGGGGTCGCCAGAGACAGGCGGAAATCGGCTACTTCCTTCCTGAGGAGAATGCGATACGGGTAGTGCGCGCCTCCGCGGCCCGCCAGATCCTCAATGCGCAGTATTACTCGGTTCGATCCCTGAGGTACGGTCACGTTTAGAAACGGGTCGCTGCTGGTGCGGCTGCTCCCTTGAACAGCAAAGACATCCTCGGGCAGTGGCTTGTCTCCGGCCGAGTCGATTTTCCTGCCGCTCTCATCCTCGGCGGTCAGCACGGCTTCGATCTTCGAGAGTCCAAGCTCGCGTGCCTGCACCTCGATCAGCAGCTTGTCCCCAGGCTGCGCCTGGATGACATAGCGGTCCGCTTCCCCGGGTTGCGACAAGCGACCGTTGATTGCTGCAGGAGCGGACACCGGAGCCGAGGGTTCGATCATCTCAGGCACATCGCTGACCGGCAGCACAAACGGCAGCGAAGCAGAGTTGGGAATCGAGACAGTCGCGTAGCTGCCGGTAGCGGCGAGCTCCAACTTTGCAGGTGCGGGCAGATTGCCCCCGGCAACCGTCACAGGCGTCTTTGCTCCACGCTGCACTCCGAGTGGAAACACGGAGTCGGCGTAAGGCCAAACGCCGGTCTTAAGCCGATAGAAATTTTGCACCTGCGTGCTGTATCGTGCGTCCCGCACCTCGACGTAGTAGTAGCCTTCCTTTGGGAACTTAAACTCGAGTCTCGGGTCCAGCCCGGTGCCTGGCGAATCGTCGCTCTTCGCCAGCTGGTTCCCTGACCCGTCCAGGATCCGAAGCACAGGGTCGATGGCCGACCCGCAGCGCCGGCTCTCCACCTCGAAGATCCGCGTTTCACCAAGCTTGCCGTAGACGCGATATACATCGCGCTCTGCACCTTTCAGCGTGCCGTTGACCGTTGCTGACGTCGCTGGGACAGGTTCGGCATTCTCGATCGAGTCGTTACGATTGGGCGCCGAGTACGGCAGCGACTCCTGTTCGGCGAACTCGGGCAGCGTCCCGACCGTGAACAGCAGCACGTTGCTGATCCCTGTCGGAGATTCCAGCCGGACGGGATAAACTCCGGGCATCACGTCGCCTTTCGGCTCTACGAGGAACTGTGCCGTACGCCCGGCGGCATTCATGGTCTCCGATGACGCGCCGGTCACGGGAGTGAACGATGCCGGCATGGTCGACCAGATCTTTGCACCCTCCGGAATGTCCCGGCCTGCTACGGTCAGAGTGAAAGCGCGCCCTTTCTCCGCGCCGCGCGGGCGCAACTCCACGATGGTCGGAGGTGCGGCGCAGACACAGGCGGCGAATGCAATTGCGCAGACGACAGCGCGTTTCATTGTGCTGCCCTCGTGTTTGCCGATGTGGTTTGAAGGGGAACAGGGATCGACTCGCGCACAAGCTTGCCAGATGCTGCCTCGTAAAAGCGCAACTGACCGTCGAAGCCTCCGCTGACCAGAGTTTTGCTGTCGGGCGACCATGCGAGGGCATAGATCCCGGCCTTGTGACCCTTCAGTGACCTCTCGCGCGCTCCGGTCTCGGCGTTGTATAGCGTGATCTCAGGTCCAGCTCCTGCCACCGCGATCCGACTTCCGTCGGGTGACCACGCCAGGGCGAACACGGCTCCGTCCTGCCGTTCCAGCTCGCGGATCATCGTTGTGTCGTCTGCGATTTTCATGTTCTTCGGCCGGTCCATCTTGTAGACCCAGGGCAGCCGGTCTTCGCCGGCGATGACGATGATGTCCTGAGATGGATGCCGTGCGATTGCAGTAAGCTCGCCCCGGAGTTTGTTGATGTTTTCGAGGAACGCTCCTGTGCCGACGTCCGTAAGTTTCGCCGCCCGGTCGCGGCCCACCGAAACCAGCCGCTTGCCGTCTTTGCCGAAGACGGTCCCGAGCACCCAGTTCTCGTGATTGCCAATTCGGTGCAACTCCTTCCCGGAGTTCGCGTCCAGCACGCGCACGGTATTGTCGGCGCAACCAACGGCGATGGTCGAGGCGTCCGGCGAAAGCGAAGCGCCAAACACGGTATCGCCTGTCAAGGTGATGGAGCGGAGCAACTTTGCTGCAGGCACGTCCCACACCTGAACCTCACCGAAACGCGCAGGTGTGCCGCCTGCCGCGATCATGCGGGATCCGTCGGGTGAAAAAGCAATGCTGTGGATACGCTCTGACAATCCTGACAAGCGTATTGGGGTGCCCTCGCCCGATACCGGTACGATGAGCACCTCGCGATAAGCCGACACCGCGAGGTGCGATCCGGCAGGGGAGAAAGCAACGGCCGTAATGACGGGCGCCTGAGAGTACACGGCCGGCGCTGCCGCTGTGCTCGTCTGCGCTGGGCTGTCATCCTTCGCTCCAGCCGCAATCCAGTCTCGTACGACCGCAATCTGATCGGCCGGCAGCGCTGGCTGCCCAATCGGCATTTGCGGCTTGATATCGCCGTTGATGTACTTAAGGATCAGACTCTCGGCAGGCGCTGCCGCCTTCACGCCCGTGCCGCGCTTGCCTCCTGCGACCAAACCTGAATATGTAGTCAGGTCAAGTCCTGACATCTTCAGATTCGGTTGGTGGCAGCCTTGGCAGGAGCGCTGCAGCAACGGCCGCACATCGCGCGTGAAGCTCGGCTCAGCCGCGCGGCTGGACGGGATCAGGATCAGGATCAGGCTCAGCGCGAGGCGACAAACAGGACGCATCGGGCTCCTTCGCGGAGGAAAGATCCCCGAATTCTATCGCATTGCGCGTTGCGCTGCCGGGCCGATTAGCGGAGCCGTGCTTCGATGGCCGTCGGCTCGACTGTAGTCAGGACGAGAGCGTCACGCCCGAGAATAAGCGCGAGGCCGCCAGTGATAAGGGTGTAGAGCAGTTTCTTCACGTCAGCTTCCGATCTGACTTGAATAGCGGAAAGTGAGGCCCAAAAGGGCTCACTGGATGCCATTCTGAATCCGTGAGCGAAAAATGGAACGACCGGTATCGTTCGGGAGCCTGGGCCGGGCGTGCCCCTGATCCTCTGGTGGTGACGTTTGGCTCATGCCTCGAGCCCGGCGATGCTCTTGACCTCGCGTGCGGGCCGGGGCGGCACACGATCTGGCTGGCCGAGCACGGATGGAAGGTGACTGCGGTTGATTCCTCGGCGGTGGCGCTCGAGATGCTCAAGCGTGAGGTGCACTCCGGTGTTACGGTCGTGCACGCAGATATTGAGCAGGGTGAGTTTGCGTTGCCTGCCGAAAGCTTTGACCTCGTAATCGACACCTTCTTTCTTTGGCGGCCGCTGTGGCCCGGAATCATTCGAGCGCTTCGGCCGGGCGGAACATTCATTGGAGTTTTTCCGACGGAGGCACCTTTGGGTCGGCCGTTCAATCCCGGATATGTGATCCAGTCGGGCGAACTGGCCGAGGCGTTCCGGGACCTGACAGTGCTGCACGATCGCGCGACTCAGGGACGAGCCGAGTTCGTGGCAAGACGTCTTACGCGGTAGAACCGATACTTACTGTTCTGAGCGATCAATTCCTCGTCGAGTTGCACGCGCCCGGGCCGGTGCGATCTAAGCACGTGTGTCACGCCTGCCAGATTGATCCGATTGAGCGGAGGCGTTACCGGAGCCTGGTATGCGAGCTCCACTCTGGGCATGACGACCCTTCGATCGTCGACACCAAAGAACTGGACGGCTTCCATATAGAGCCAGTGCCCGAAGTGAATCTCCGTGTTGTCCGGCACATCGATCAGTACCTGGCCATCAGGCGGCATCTGGCGCAGCCACTTCGATCCGACTTCGCGCTCTGGCCCGGCCGCGAGCACCGGACTGGCCCGAAGCAGGCCCGTAAGCCGAACCAAAGGTACCACCAGCAGCACTGCAGTGACAGCCACGAGTGCCAGGCGCAGCTTGTGACGTGCTCCGCCGAACAGAACGACGGGCAGGATTGTCCACGAGGTGGCCGCCAACCGGTGTGCCTGATACTCCTGTCCGCGGAGGAGAAATGCCGCTGCGAGTGCCGCTGCCGCTACCACGGGCAGGGTCACCGCTGCTTTCCACCGCGCGCACAGGGCTAGGCACAGCAGCACGCATCCCGCGCAGATGTACTGCCACGGCTCGGCCCCGTATTTCTGAAACACGTACTGGTAGAAATCAGCTGCACCCGTCAGGTGCAAAACCGTAGTCACGGGGTCGCTCAGGCGAAAGTAGGGCAACCCCGAGCGCTCGCCGGAAGCGTACTTGATCAACTGCAGGAGGTCCGGGGTGACGATCAAGGCCACGGGAGCCGCCACCACGAGGGCTCCCAACAGCGTGTCGAAGGGTAACCGCTGCCAGCGCAAACTTAGCCCCGCCGCGGCCAGGATCGAGAAGACGGGCAGCATGTCGTAGTAAGCGGCGATCAGCGCGGCAGCTGCGACTCCGGCGAGGACTCCCTGCCGCCACGAATTCTTTCTATGCATGAGCAATGCAAGGGCAGCGACGGCGAAGGACAACCCGAAACACCAGCCTAGAAAGCCATCCAGCAACAGGCGTTGCACGAAGTGATTGCCAACGGCAGCGACCGCAGCAAGTGCTGCAGCGATCCAGTGCAGCCGGCTAAAGCGAGCCAGGACCCACACGCTCAGCCCGGTAAGAAGAACCCCGAAGGCGGTCGTAATCTGTACGGCCTCGTATGGCCGAAGCGCGACTACGCTTCGCAGGAACGTGCTCAGGTTGTTCACTCCCCAGCGCCGAAAGCGGCCCAGATCGGGTAGGGGCTGAAACGCATCGGTGGAGGGAGTAAAACGTGACGCTGTTTCTACGCGCCAGTCCGCCATCGCCCAGTAGAAATTGTCGTTGTTCAGAATGCCGAAGCCAGCCGGCCCTCCAACCGCGGCAAACGGCGCGAGCAGCAAGGCACTCAGCATCAGTGTCAGCGATACCACCACGACGGCAGGAAAGGCTCGAAGGCGAAAGCGAAGGACAAACAGCAGCCCGGCAGCGGCCGCAACGAGCGGCAGCCAGGGAACCATAGCCCGGAGCGGAAAAACAAGATGCGCAAAGAAGAGAAGGACAGTAGTAACAGCGGTGCCAAGGACCGGCAGAAGGGCCAGCCGGATACTTGCCGGCAGACTGCGTCCAAATAGCGCAATGACAGGCAAGCCGGCCAGCGTATTAACGATGAGCAGTAAGGTCCAGGCGCCGGCCAGAGTCATCGCACCTATGGTAGTAAGTGCAGGTCGGAGAGGCGCCCTTCCGCAGCTTAGTTCAAACGGACGGCTTCGCCAGCCTTGAGGCCCGAGGAGATGGCGACGTGAGTGGTGTTCGCCAGGCCCGGCGTGACGGTGCGGGGTTCGAACGTTTCGCCGGTTTTTACGTAGACGACCGGCTTGCCATTCTCGTAGTTGATGGCACGAAGCGGCACCAGAACCTGACCCGAAGCGGAGCCGAGTTTCACGTCAGCGCTTCCTGAAAGGTCGGGGATCAGGCGTGGATCGTTGCCCAGAATAGCTACGCGAATCGGCACAGTCCGAACATAGTAGCTATTGCGCCATCCACCCCCGGCCAGCGCACCGATGCTGTGAACGCGGCCATCGAACTCGAGTCCGGGGAAGGCGTCAAGTTTGATCCTTGCCGGCTGTCCGACACGAAAGTCGCTGCTCTCGGCCTGGTTGACACTGCCTTCGACCTGCATGCGGGATGTGTTCACAACCTTCATGAACGGCTGCCCGGGCGCCAGACGATCACCGACTTGGACCTGCCCCATCTCATTTCCACGCCAGATCTGCTGCATAACGACAAGGCCGTCCATGCTGGCGTAGACGGTGAACGCCTTCACATCGCGCAGGTGGCGGTCACGATGACGCGTATGCCTCTGCAGTGTCAGTTCCAGGATACGAATGTCTGCAGCGTGGGACGCCTGCTTTTGCGCTACGTCCGACTGGAGCTGCTTATATCGCGCTTCGGTCTCATCCAGAGTTAGCTTCAGAAGCTGGCGCTGAATATCGGTGAGCGTCTCCGATGCAGCGTATTCCAGCCGAGCTTTGTCCTGCTCGGCCCTGGCCAGGCGAAGGCTCTGCTGCAGGTTTTCCATTTCGATCGCCTGCTCGGCCTTTCGCTTTTGAACGTCGGATTGGGCAGTCTCGATTGTGTCCTTCAGGTCATCAACGTGGTCGAGCATGCTTTGAGCATCGATCTGCGCGAGCCTTGTGCCCTTCTTTACCCAGCTTCCCGCCGGTGCAGCTTCGAGCAGGATCATCTCGCGATTTGAGTCGGGACCGCGGAGAATAGGCGCAGTCACGTTCGAGAAATCGATTGCACTGGTCTGGCCGCTAACCCTGAGCGTGCGCGTCAGGTCTCCAGTGGTGCCAACCGCCGTGATTATGGCCGGGGTGCCGGGAGCGGACGCCTGAGATGGCGCAGGCTGCTGCTCTCGCCCGAGCACTATATACGCTGCTGCTGCCGCGATCAGAACGAGAAGGCCGACGATAATGGTTCGCTTGCGACCGCCGCCCGTTGATGGAGGCGTTGCATGCGGCGGTGCTGCCGAAGGGCCAACGGCAGGTTCGAGGACAGGCGTGGTGCGATGTGGAGCGGCGGACATGAAGGCCTCAAGTTCTTACAGGGCTATGGGTAAGGGCGCTTTGGTCAATGCTGAAGTTACGCAGCTTCAGTATATCCTTGGACACCACCAAAAAGGCCGCTATGTTCTTCCTCTGCATTCACTGCCTGTGTTAAGCTGAAGATGCTTCCATGGGCTGCGCCTCGACCTGGTCCCCGGAAACAATCCCCACGGAGTAGAAAACAATATAAGGAATGAGTTGCACCGTCTTTCTCGGAAACCTGCCGGCCTGGGTGACCGCTGATGACATCAAATCGTGGCTCAACGCTGAGAATCTCGTAGCCGACTCGATTAAGGTCATCCGCAACCCCGAAACGCAGGAATCCAAGGGCTTCGCATTCATCGAAGCTCCGAACGGCGAGGAGATGCAGAGCATCATTCGCCGCTTCGATCGCGCTCCTCTCGAAGACCGTCTTCTGCGGGCGAACCCCGCTCAACCTCCCAAGTCACGTACCGGCCCTGGTGCCGGCAAGAGCTTCCCGGCTTCCACGCCGGGCGCGCAGAACACAGGCGCGATGCAGGATCGAAACAAGCGCGGCGGTCGCACCCGAGCCGGAGCGAAGCGCGCCTCGACACCGCAGAGTGCTTTCGCCGAAGAGCTCGCGAAAGCTCTTTAG
>DASQEG010000973.1:0-2633 GCA_035633775.1 Bryobacteraceae bacterium | reverse complement strand
CTGCATTGGTCAGCACGGGAAACAACGGCTTGACGTAGGTCTGCTTGTCCCCCGCACGAAGCCTCCGCCATGCACGATGATGACGGCGGGAAACGGGCCGCTACCTTCCGGAACCCACGCGTCGAGCGTCAGGCTCTGGTCGCCCCGGCGAGCGAACTCAATGTCGGAACGCAACTCGCCCGCAGCACCCGCGGCCAGCAGAAGCAAAGGAAAAATCAGGCGGAACATTGCCCGCCATTGTATTAGATGTACGGCTCGCGCAGATATGGGTCGCGGACGGCTACCGCTGTGTTCACCTGCGGACGTTTCTTCGTCCGCGTAGCGTAATAAACCAGCCCCATGGCAGCCAAAGCGACACCCGCAGCATAGAGCGGAACCGCATCGCGCGGCCGCGGCGGGATGTAGTATGTTCCCTGCTCATCTGCAAGCGCGGGGCTGTCGACATACCGGCCCTGGGCGGGCGGTTGGAACTCCGCGGCGAAGCGCGCCAGCAGCTCAGGAACGTCGTCACCGGAGAGCGGGAGCCCGTGGCCTGTGGCAACCGTGCGAGGACGCAGATCCACGAGCGCCTGAATGCTGCGGCGGGCCGATTCCCAGTCCTGAGTGAAGTAGTGCGGGGGGCCGTGGAACTCACGTACCTGCGAGAAAAGCTTCAGCGGGTTCTGCTGGTCGATGGTGATGATCGCGTCGCCGGCGATCAGGGTGCGGTCGGAGTCGCGAAACAGCGACACGTGGCCAGGCGTGTGACCCGGAGTGTGGATGAACCGCCAGCCCGGCATGTAAGGAACCGAACCGTCAACCATCAGTGGTCGCAGCCGTTCTGAAACTTGCACCCCCTTGCGTGGAAACATGCGCGAGAGCTGCGCCATGAAGCCACCCACCGTAGGATCCGGCGGCGGATACTGGTCGCGGCCATCAAGGTACGGGAACTCGAGAGGATGCGCGAAGACCGGCACGTCCCACTCCCGCGACAGCTCTTCAAGCGCGCCGACATGATCGAAGTGCCCGTGCGTGAGAATGATCGCCCAGGGCCTCGCATCGCGAAAGACCTCCTTTGCTGCGGTGCGAAGGCGCCACGCTGTTCCGGGGGTTCCGGCGTCGATCATCACCCATCGGCCGTCGGCGTCGCCCGCAAAGTAGACGTTCGCCATCAGCGCGGGAATGTACCATACACCCGGCGCCACTTCGTTCACCTGACCACGCAACAACAATTCCGGATCGATCATGTTTCCTCTGACCATAGACAGTTCGATGGCGATACCGTTACAGGGCTGCTCACCGCTACAGCGCGGTACCATTGATCTCGCCTTGGCCCACCAATATCGGTACACACTGGATCGCAGTTTGCCGCCGACTGTGCCTGACGGCACACCCGGAGTTCTCTACGGAACCGAAGCGCCCGCGGGAGCAGTGCTGCTGCCGCCCTGCTCACCTTCCAAAATCGTGTGTGTCGGACGTAACTACGCCGAGCATGCAAAGGAACTCGGGAACGACGTGCCCGCCGAACCGCTTCTCTTTCTCAAGCCGCCGTCCTCGCTGCTCGGGCACGAAGGCCGGATCGTTTACCCGTCGATCTCTAAGAACGTGCACTTCGAAGGAGAGCTGGGCGTCATCATCGGCCGGCGTGCGCGCCACGTGAAGGCGGCAGGCGCACGCGAAGTCATTCGCGGCTACACATGCCTGAACGATGTAACGGCGCGGGATATCCAGCGAAAAGACGTGCAGTTTACGCGTGGGAAGGGCTTTGACACCTTCTGTGCAACGGGGCCGTTCACCGTGCCTGTCGGCGAACTTGACCCCTCAACAGCCCGCGTAATTACGAGAGTGGACGGCGAGGTCAGGCAGGACGCGCCAGTGACGGACATGATCTTCAGCATCGGTGTGCTGATCGAGTTCATCACTGCTGCCATGACGCTGGAGCCCGGGGACCTGATCGCAACGGGTACGCCTCCTGGTGTCGGGCCCATGACACCAGGAGCTGTTGTTGAAGTGGAAGTCACTGGTTTGGGCGTTTTGCGCAATTTTGTGGTGGAGGAATCGTTATGAAGCTCTTTCTGGATACCGCGAACCTTGATGAACTGCGCCGTGCTGCCGGGTGGGGCATCGTGGACGGCGTAACTACAAATCCTTCCCTGATCGCAAAGGAAGGCAAGCCCATCGCCGAGCAGATCGCTGCGATTTGCGAGATCGTGGACGGAGACATCAGCGCCGAAGTGGTCTCCACGGAAGCAGAGAAGATGATCGCCGAAGGGCGCCAGCTTGCAGCTATTCACGAGAACGTCGTCGTGAAGCTTCCGCTCACTCGTGACGGCATTCGAGCGTGCTCGGTGCTCTCGAAAGAGCAGATTCGGACGAACGTGACTCTCTGCTTCACCGCGGGCCAGGCATTGCTCGCAGCAAAGGCCGGTGCTTACATCGTGAGCCCGTTCATCGGCCGACTCGATGATATCGGCGTAACGGGCATGGATCTCATTCATCAGATCGTGCAGATCTATGACAACTACGGGTACAAGACGCAGATCCTCGCGGCATCGATTCGGGGCACCAGTCACGTAATAGAAGCTGCGATGGCCGGAGCGCACATTGGTACGATGCCCTTCAAAGTACTGGACGCGCTGTTCAGCCATCCCCTG
>DASQEG010000972.1:0-2355 GCA_035633775.1 Bryobacteraceae bacterium | reverse complement strand
GCCCTTCCGGGCTGAGCCACGGGCCAGTTTCGTGGCCGATTATGCCACTTACTGGGGTGAGCGCTGGTTCATGCTGCCGAATCCGACCTACGGGTCCTGGGAACGGACCACAGGAGTTGGAAGCCAGGAGAAAATTAAGAGCCTTCGCCAGTAGAATCTGCCCCCGGGTCCAGCCGTGGTAAACGGAGGCAGCGTTTCCGTTTCGACAACCGCGTATACCGGGCTGTTCTTCCCGGTCGTGGGGTGACTCTACATGCGCGGCTAAGTTGTAACCCGCTTCTCCCCATTACGGTCACGAGCAGAGTAGTACAGCTTATGCATTATCCGGAAACAAACCTCCGTGGAACAGGCATCGCGCGCACTTGACCAACCAGTCTGATCGTTCGATCTTTTATTGGCTTCGTCGTAAGGGACGACACCCGCACTTCCGAGCTTTTGTTCCAGTCCAGCGTAACCACGTGGCAGTCTCATAACAATTACGGCGGTAAGTCCGCCTATAGCTTCAACAACACAAACGGACCCGCAGCTCGCATTTACTCCGGGAACTACACCGGGAGTTATGGCGTCGGCGCCGGCGACTTCCTAACCGCCCTTGGACTGCCCACCACCAGCTTCGCACCAAAGCCGCAGGCTCCGAGTACAACATGGTCCGCTAGGTCGAAAAGCAAGGCTATGACGTGCGCTACCTCACCGATATCGATACTTACGCCAGCCCTGCGCAGCTGCGTTCGGCCAAAGCCCTCCTCTCGTCGGCCATGACGAGTACTGGACCGTCGAGATGCGCCGCAACGTCGATGCCGCCCCTGACGGCTCGTGTTGCGCCAGAGCGTTACAGCTTCGGAATTTTCCAGCGGCACGCTTCCGAAAGACTGCTGTACCTGGCGCGTGCGCGCTGCTCACCCGAGTTCAGCTGCGCTGGGGCCGTGGTCTGCGACACGGTCAGTGAAAGTGCACTAGCACGGACCCCGATTGGCTGCCGGCCTTGTGTCAGCCGGTGCGCGTATGTACTGGTCTGGTACTTTCATGCATCCATTGCGCATGGACAACCGACTCGCGGCTACCGTAGCCGGTGCAGCAGCAACCGTTCCCATGACCGCCGTCATGGTCGCTCTCCATAAGATCTTGCCCGGGGAGCCCGACAGTCCCCTGCCGCCTCGAGAGATAACCGAGCATGCAGCCGAAGCTGTGGGCGCCGAGGAAGCGATGGATGAACTTGGCGAAGGAGGCCGGCAGGCAACCACGCTCGCAGCCCACTTCAGCTACGGGGCGGCCGCAGGTGTGGCGTATCTGCCCTTCTCGGGCAAAAGCGGCATGCCTCCCGCCCTGGAGGGCGCCGCGTTCGGAATGGGTGTCTGGGGTGCCAGCTACCTCGGCCTGATGCCCGCGACCGGTCTCTACCGCTCTGCTACAAAGGAGGCCACCGCGCGCAATGTGCTGATGATCGCGGCTCATGTTGTGTGGGGTGCCGCGCTCGGCCAGCTGTATCACGAGCTCTCGAAGCGCTTCGCTGATCAGAGCTCTTGACACAAGGCGAATAAAAGGCGAAGATCATGGGGTGCTGTTCCCGGTACCGCCGTCGTCCGGTCTCGTCGGCATCGCCCGCTTAGCGGAGCAAAGCCGCGTTCTCGAGGAGAAACGCCGCGTGGAATACCGCGAACTCGAGACACGTCGCATCATCGGCCGGGTTTCGGGGCAGCGAATGCCGTTCGAGTGGACGGTGAATCCATATCGTGGCTGTGAGTTCGGCTGCAAGTACTGCTACGCACGTTACACACATGAGTTCATGGAACTGCGTGAGACTGAGCAGTTCGAAACCAGAATCTTCGCTAAACATTTCGACCCTGTCCTGTTCCGGCGCGAGGTAGCCCGGATTCCCGAACACGAGAGCATCGCGATCGGTACGGCAACCGACCCATACCAGCCGGCGGAGCGGCGCTACCGGACGACGCGCCGGATCCTGGAGGTGCTCGCCGAGTGCCGCGGCCGCCACATCGGAATGGTTACGAAATCCGATCTGGTCGCACGCGACGCGAGGCTGCTGGCAGAGATCGGGCGCCGGAACACCGTTTGGGTAAACCTCACAGTCACGACAACCGATGAGGCTCTCGCCCGAGTGCTGGAGCCGTATGCTCCGCGACCGTCACTGCGGTTTCGGGCGCTGCAGGAGCTTGCATCCAATGGGATTGACGTGACAGTTCTGTGTTGTCCCGTTATGCCGCTCATCAACGACTCCGAAGCGAGCATCAGCGCGGTGGCGGAGCAGGCGTCATCCTCAGGTGCGGCATACATGTACGGCAACGTCCTGTTTCTTAAACCCTGCGCACAGAAAGCCTTTTTCCCGATGCTCGCGCAGCA
>DASQEG010000971.1:0-3825 GCA_035633775.1 Bryobacteraceae bacterium | reverse complement strand
AACTGCTCAAGGTACACCGCAGTTACCTGAAGCCAATTACGAAATTGCGTAAACTGGACGTCCTGAAAGGGGCGGCGCACATCACCGGCGGCGGACTTACGGATAACCTGCCTCGCATGCTTCCCCCGGGTTGTTCGGCAGAAGTAGCCATCGGCTCCTGGCCCGTGCTGCCCATTTTCGACCTTATGCGGCAGATCGGCAACCTGGAGGAGGATGACTACCGCCGAAGCTTCAATCTCGGCATCGGAATGGTCTTTGCTGTTGGCCGCAAAAACGCGCCGAAAGCCGAAGCAGCTTTGCGAAAAGCTGGGGAAACGCCGTACGTAATTGGACGCGTAAAAGAAGCGCGGGATGGTGAGCCGCCCGTGGTCTACGTTTGAAGCGCCTCGGCATCCTGATCAGCGGCCGCGGGTCTAATTTCGAAGCCCTGGCGCGTGCTGTCGAAGCCCGCATCATTCCCGCCGAGATTGCAGCCGTCATCTCCAACCGCGAGACGGCACCCGGGCTGGAGATCGCTCGCAAGCGGGGCCTTGAAGCGGTAAGCCTGCCCTCCCGCGGGCAGGATCGAATGGACTACGACCGGCTGCTGATTCATGAGTTGCAGACGCGGCGCGTCGATCTCATCTGCCTTGCGGGCTTTATGCGGCTGCTCTCAGCTCCGTTCATCGAAGCCTTCAGCGGACGCATCCTGAACGTTCATCCATCGCTGCTGCCGGCTTTTCCCGGACTTGACGCGCAGCATCAGGCGCTCGCGCACGGGGTGAAAATCGCGGGCTGCACCGTTCACTTTGTCGACGAGCACCTCGACGCCGGTCCCATCGTTCTGCAAGCTTCCGTACCGGTCCTCGATGATGACGACGCTGAGTCTCTTTCGGCGCGGATACTCGCCGAAGAGCACCGAATCTACCCGGAAGCGGTGCGGCTGGTGCTTTCGGGAAGGTACCGAATCGAAGGCCGACGTGTTTTCACGACGTAAAATGGGAGACGAATGAAAAAGCGTCTCACCTCCGTGTCTGCAGCGGTCCTCTCCCTGGTCGCCACGAGCTGCTATAACAATCCGCAGACCAGCCTCAAACATCCGGGAGAGGGACCCGCGAATGTGCATGCGCGGCCGGCAGTCGGCCCGGGCACCGTCAGCGGAGGTTCCACGGCAGGGCCGCAGCCCGCAGCCCACACCGCCCACGGCCAGCAGCAAACACAGCCGCAGCCCTCCGGCGCCACCCAGCATGGTGCGCCTGAGGCCGGTGTTCATTGAAGTCGCCGGCCTGTTCAGGAGGCGCACGGCGCAGCGCAGCAGACACAGTCGGCACCGGCCAGGACGGGCAACGAGAAGGGCGGAGACAGACGCGGGCCTGAAGCCCACGCCGAAGGTAAGCACTAGACCGTCGGGGGAACAAAATGGCGCGAGCGGGTTCTAAACACCATGCTCGCCGCTGTTGGGCTGACGAAGCTGTACTCCGGTGTTCCGGTCGTCAGAGATGTCTCGTTCGAGATCCAGCCGGGCCAGATCCTGGGGTACCTCGGGCCGAACGGCTCGGGAAAAAGCACCACCGTAAGAATGCTCACAGGCCTGATTGAGCCTGCGCGCGGCGAAGTGCGGTTCCGCGGTTCGGGTATTCGCAACAACCTTCCTGCTTACAAAGCCGTTCTCGGTTACGTGCCTGAAGAAGCTGCCCTGTATCCGCACCTGACGGGCCTCGAGTATCTGGAACTGGTGGCGCACCTGCGGGATCTTCCGGCCGCAGTTGTCAGGCGTCGCACAGAAGCATTCCTGGAACTCTTTGCGCTTGCCGAGCACAAGCACGCACCTGTCTCCGCCTACTCCAAGGGCATGCGGCAGCGGCTGCTGATCTCGGCAGCGCTGCTGCACGACCCCCAAATTGTGATCCTAGATGAGCCCGAGTCCGGACTGGACGTCACCACTGCCCTGACCCTGCGCAAACTGATTGCGGCGCTGGCTCGCGAGGGCAAAGCCGTTCTCTATTGCTCACACATTCTGGAGGTCGTGGAGAAAGTCTGCACGCATGTGCTGGTTCTGCACAGGGGCGTTGTCGTGGGACACGACTCCGTGGAGGGAATTCGGGGCCTGGCATCTGCACCATCTCTGGAAGGAGTGTTCGCGACGCTCACGCAACAGGCTGATCCAGACCGCGCCGCCAGTGGTCTGATCGAGGCAATGCGCCTCTAATGAAGCTGCGGCAGGCGCGATTACTTTATCGATTCTTTTTGGGCCGCTTCTTCGAGACGGATGCCGGAGGAATCGCACCGGGCGCTGCTGTTGTGCTGCTCGCGCTGCCGGGCACCATCGTCGCGCTGATCCTGATGGAAAAGTATTCGGCGCTCGCACGGTATGGGCGGAGAATGTTTGTGTGGGATCCAAACCTCGCCTCAGTTGGGGACAAGTACCTCTTCGTGGTGCTTTCGTTTGTCATCGTGAGCATTGTCACTGCGCTTCGTCAGGACGCACTCTTCCCCGACCGGCGGGACCATGCGAACCTGGCCGCGCTCCCGATCAGCGCCCTGGTCATTCTCGCGTCTAAAGCTGCAGCGCTGACCGTGTTCGTTGCTGCGATCCTTCTTGCAGTGAACGGCATCGCCACGCTGGTCTTTCCCGCCGTGGTGCTGGAAAGCGGCGGCACAACTGCGATTCTGGGCACTTTCATGGCAGCGCATTTCGTGGCAACGATGGCTGCCGGGCTCTTCGCTTTTAGCGGGGTTCTCACGGCACAGGGTTTGCTTATGCTCTGTCTTCCGTGGGCGGTTTTCCGGCGGGTTCGCCGGTACTGGCAGTTCGCGATCATTGCGCTTAACGTCGCGCTCTTTCTCGCAGTTCCCGCATGTACAGAGGAGCTCAGCATCCTTCAGAAGGGGCAGGCATCACAGGTTCACTGGATCCCCACTGTCTGGTTTCTCGGCCTGTACGTGGATCTGCAGGGCCTCTCGATGGGAACCTTAAACACGTTCGGCGGACGGGCCGTTTCTGGAACTGCTCTGCTGTGTGCAGGCGCGGCACTGGCATGGCTTGCCAGCTGGCAGCGAACCTTTCTGAAATCCGCCGAGTTGCCCCCTGAAGGCAATGCGGGGCTGCGGATACCGGATCGCGTTTTCACGATACTTGATGGCTGGCTGCTGACCACCCCTTTCGAGCGTGGCTGTTTCCGCTTCGTGGTTAGAACCGTCGCCCGAAGTGATCGCCACTCGGCGCTCTTTGCGGCCGTGCTCGGCACGGGATCTGTGGTGGCTGCAGCATCGTTCAACCTCAAAGGGCTTTTTGCCGATTTTGTGCCGGTCGGTGTGCTGGCGCCCTGCCTGATGCTGATCTACGCCGCCCTCACTGCGCTGCGGCTGACGCTCAGCGTCCCTGCTGATGCGAACGCCGTATGGCTCTTCCGCGTCATCAGCGACGGTTCCGCCGACCCGCACCGCATTGCGGTGCGCATTCTATGGTGCCTGGCTGCACCACTGGTGGCTGTATCTGCGTTGCTGATCGGGGTGGTCTACGGACCTGCGGCTGGTGTGCTGCACCTGCTGTTCAGTGCTGTCCTGAGTGCTGCGTTTACCGAAGCCCTCACCGCCAGCTTCCGCATACTGCCCTTCGCGTGCGCATGGATGCCGGCCCGCAACAACATCCTGCTCGGGATTGCCGGCTGGTGTTCAGGCCTGGCTATGTTCGGTTACGGTCTGGCCGTCTTCGAAGCCGCATATCTTAGGGCTCCATCGCAGCTCATCTGGTTTGTTCTGCTCGCGGCCGGGCTGCTGTGGCTGATTCGACGCAATGTGCACGCACGGGAGAGCGTTGCGTGGACGGATACGCGCGGAGACTTC
>DASQEG010000970.1:0-2255 GCA_035633775.1 Bryobacteraceae bacterium | reverse complement strand
GACCACCGCGGGTGACGGCGCGCGTGGCACCGCTCTCGAGGCGGCGCTCCGTGCCGCGGTTGCGTCAGTGCCGGCGGGAACGGTGCCGCGGATCGGAATCATCAGTGACGGTAATGAGAACAAGGGCAGCGTGCTTCGCGCGGCATGGCTGGCACAGCAACTCGGCATCCCGATCGACACATGGCCTATGCAGGGGCGTGCCCAGCCGCTGCTGCGCATCGACGCCGTTTCCATGCCGTCCATCGCATTTGCGGGCGAGAAACTGCCGATCAACATCGACCTGAACTCACCCGTTCGCACCCGTGCGCATCTCGAGTTGTTCGCCGAGGGAAAGCGCCTCGGCTCCCAGAACGTGACTGTGGAGCCCGGGGCCAATTCACTGCGTGTACACACTGCATTGAATACCGCCGGCGCCGTCGAAGTGACGGGTGTTCTTAAGGCCGAAGGTCAGGAAGAGATCCGCTTTGAGCAGGCGCTGACTCTGAAACGGCCCCGGGTCATGTATTTCTCCGGCGACCCAGCGGGAACGGAAAAGCATCTGCTGGATGCACTAACGGCAGCGCAGTTCCAGATCGACCGCTCCGAGGACGCGGTCCGTCCCAGCCTGAGGAACTACCAATTGGCAGTCTTCAACAACCAGGATGTTGAAGCGTTACCCACTCCGCGCAAAGACGAGCTGGAGAAGTTCGTTCGTCAGGGCGGAGGTCTTCTGGTTATCGGCGGCGAGCGTAATGTCTACCGTGAAGAGGACGCGAAACTGGAGGACGCGCTGGATCGAACTCTTCCCGCCAAACTCGCTCCGCCTCGCACTCCCGAGGGCCGGTGCGTCGTGCTCATCGTCGACAAGTCCTCATCGATGGAAGGGCGCAAGATGGAACTGGCGCGGGTGGCAGCGATCGGTGTCATCGAAAATCTGCGGCCCCAGGACTCCGTTGGCGTCCTGATCTTCGACAACTCGCACCAGTGGGCGGTGCCGATTCGCCGTGCGGAGGATCGCAATACGATCAAGCGCATCATTTCAGGTATCACGCCCGATGGCGGAACCCAGATTGCTCCCGCGCTTGCAGAAGGATATCGGCGCATTGCGCAGACCCAGAACTTTACCTATCGGCACGTCGTGCTGCTGACGGATGGCATTTCGGAGGAAGGCGACAGTCTTAACGTTGCCAAGGACGCGTCTCTTCGCAAAGTCACGATCTCTACCGTTGGCCTTGGGCAGGACGTGAATCGGGCGTATCTCGAAAAGATCGCAGCCGTTGCAAAAGGCCGCTCCTACTTCCTCACGGACCCGTCTGGCCTCGAACAGATCCTTATCAAAGACGTCATGGAGCACACCGGCTCCACTGCGGTCGAGAAGCAGATCAACGCTGAGGTGGTTCGACCATCAGCACTGCTTGAAGGCGTTGGTATGGAAACGGCGCCGCCTCTGCGCGGCTACGTCAAGTTCGTGTCCAGACCGGGTGCGAACGTCGTCCTGAGGGTGGACAAAGAAGATCCGCTGCTCAGCCTTTGGCAGTACGGACTCGGCAGGTCGGCAGTCTTTGCTTCCGATGCAAAGGCACGTTGGGCTGAGGCGTGGGTCGGGTGGCCCGGATTCGACAAGTTCTGGATTAATCTGTTCCGCGACCTCCTGCCGCACTCGCAGGCCGGTGAAGCCGTCGCCAGCTTCGACGCAGCCACGGGCAACCTGAACGTCGAGTACAAGCTCGCAGGTCACGTAGATGAGCCGGCCGCCCCACCCGATATCTATGTCCTTGGTCCGGAGAACTTCCGCAAGCCGCTGCCGCTCCGGAAGGTGGCATCACGCACGTGGCGCGGCGAAGTGCCGATCGGCGCACGCAAGGGGTTGTTCCGCATACGCCCGCTCGACGAATCGCTGCTGTTTCCGGAAACAGGGCTCTACCGGCAGGAACCCGAGATGACGCAGTTTGGCGCGAATGCCGACTTGCTTCGACGTGTTGCAACGTACACCGGCGGGCGATTCAACCCCGACCCGGCACGTGCTTTCGACGCGACCGGCAGGTCCGTGCCCGTAACTTTAAGGTTGTGGCCTGGCCTGCTGGCCCTCGCCGTTGCCCTGAACCTCATCGAACTCACGATCCGCAAGTGGGACGGTATCGTAGCGACAGTCAGGAACCGCGTCTGATTACTGTGCCGGAATCGGAACAGGCCGGCTCACGGCATTGCCCACGCGAAGCAGGACATCGCCTGTCGAATTCACCGGTGCCGTTACGTTGATCTGGTACAAGCCCGCA
>DASQEG010000969.1:0-6311 GCA_035633775.1 Bryobacteraceae bacterium | reverse complement strand
CAGCGGCCGCACCGGACGGTCCAAACTCGCGCAGCGGACTTGCGGTGCTCAGCCGCTACCCTGTCGCCGATCAGCGGGTGTACCGGCTCAAGCCTCAGAACCTGCTCTTCCGATCGCGATCGCGCATCGCACTTGCCGTGACGATAGCGGCTCCGTTCGGGCCGGTACGGATTATCGATACTCATCTGGATACGCGGATTAATCCCGGCGAGCGGCTGGTGCAGCTTGGGCCGGCACTCGACGATGCCAGCTGCTTCTACGGTCCTTCCGTAATCGGGGGCGATTTCAACACCAACGATATGCAGTGGGTGTCCAACGTTGTTCCGGTTCCCTATCCAGGCTGGCAGGCCGAACGTGTCCGGGCGCTAATGGCTTCAAGAGGTTTTCAGACTCCCTTCCTGACACGGCGTGCAACGTTCGACCATCTCGGTATGCAGCTTGACTGGATCTACGTGGCTGGGTTGCGCGCTGAGGCCAGCGGCATCATTCCCATTCAGCTGTCGGACCATCACGCAGTATGGGCGAGGGTTAGTCCTGTGCAAGACTCCGGGCGACGAAAAGAACGTTTGCAGGCCGCTCGGCCAGGCGGCGCATGAAGTACGGATACCATGCGGCACCGTACGGAACGTACAGGCGCAGCCGGAAATTGCGGGCAAGGATCTGGGACTGCAGCTTGCGCCGGACTCCGTACAGCATCTGAAATTCAAACCGGTCCGGGGCGATTCCTCTTTGACGTATGTAGGCGATTGCTTGTCCGGTGATTGCCTCGTCATGTGTTCCGATGGCGGGGTACGTGCCGCGATCAAGCAAAGTCTTCATCAGGCGAACGTAGCTTGCATCCACATCCCGTTTGTCGGGCCAGGCGACTGAAGCGGGCTCCTGGTAAGCGCCCTTGCAGAGCCGAACCGGGATGCCACGCCGGCACAGTTCGTCAACGTCGGCCTCACTGCGATACAGATACGACTGAATGACAGCCCGGACATGACCGCCGTACCGCTCGTGCATGCGGTAGACGAGAGCGAGGTTGCGATCGGTGTAGGAGGAGTCCTCCATGTCGAACTCGACTGTGCTGCCTGTCTGCCGGGCGGCGCGGACGAGTGCGTCCGTGTTCTCCTCGCAAAGGCTAGGTGATATGTCGAGCCCGAGCGAGGTTACCTTCATCGAGATGGTCGAAGGCAGTTTCAGTGCTGCGATCCGCTGCAGTGCTGCGAGATAGGCATCACGTGCCGTGCGGGCGTCAGCCTCGGTACTAACGTTCTCGCCCAGGTGGTCGAGAGAGCTCAGCAGCCCCTGCCCGCGCAGCGCTTCCGCCACTCTTGCAGCATCGTCGAGTGTCAGTCCGGCAATGAATCGGGACGTAAGCCGGCGCGCATCCGGCGAAGTTTCGAGCCATTGCCGAAGGTTCCGCTGACGCGACAGGTAAAGGAGTGCTCCACGCATGGCTGGGATAAACGAGCTCACAACTCAAAACTCTCTCCACGGGCAGGAACCGTGACAGGAACGCCGTAGGTCTCCTCAATGGCCCGTGCGAGCGACCACTGCTGCTGAGGTTCGCCGTGCACGAGGAAGATGCGACGCAGTCCGCCGATCACCGGCTTGATCCAGGCCAGCAGCTCGCGCTGGTCGGCATGGCCGCTCAACTCATTCAGCTTCACCACCTCCGCCCGAAGGCGAAACGGGTCCCCAAAGATGGGAATCTCCGGGTGACGTTCCACGATCTTTCGCCCGAGCGTGTGCTCGGCCTGAAAACCAGTGATTAGGACCGTATTCCGCGGGTCTTCAACAGAGTTTCTAAGGTGGTGCAGAATGCGCCCTGCCTCGCACATCCCGGATGCCGAGATCACCACGAAGGGCCCGCGCAGGTCATTCAGCGCTTTCGACTCCTGCACATCCTGGATGTAGCGGAGCTGGCGAAACATGAAAGGGTCGTCGCCATCGGCCATAAGCTTCTGCCCCTCGGCGTCATAAGCTTCCAGATGCGCACGGAAGACCTGCGTTGTTTTTACTGCAAGCGGGCTGTCCACAAAAACCGGAATACTGGCGATCTGGCCGGATTCGCTCAGCTCGTTCAACAGGTACACCAGTTGCTGCGTTCGTCCGACAGCAAATGCCGGCACCACGATTCGACCGCCCCGGGCGCTGGTTCGATTTACTACGTCTCTCAGCTTGTCGGCGATGCGTCCGATGTCTTTGTGGAGGCGGTCGCCGTAGGTGCTTTCGAGAATGAGGTAGTCGGCTGCGGGGCACGGTTCCGGATCCGGTATGATCGGCAGATTCCTCCGGCCGACATCGCCAGAGTACGCAAGGCGCTTGCCCTCGTGCTCGAGAACCATTGTGGTCGATCCGAGCATGTGGCCTGCCTCGAACGTTTCGACCGTTAAGGCCGCATCGATCTCCGTAGGAGTGTGAGGCAGGAAGCGACGGAACAGAGGCAGCACAGCCTCCGCGTCAGGGGTCGTGTACACGGGCTGTACGGGTCTGTCGCCGTTTTCCTGGCGCAGCAGCGCTTTCCGACGCCACGTTCGTTTGTTCAGGAACTCAGCGTCCTTCTCCTGCAGGTGGGCCGAATCGAGCAGCATCGGCTCACATAGATCAGCTGTCGCGGGCGATGTCCAGATCGGGCCCCTGAACCCGTTCCTGGCGAGCGTAGGCAGGTTCCCCGAGTGATCGATGTGTGCGTGCGAGAGCACGACGGCTTCAACCGACTCGGCGGGGAACGGAAGCGTGCTGTTGCGCTCCCGGGCTGCCTGACGGCGACCCTGATATGTGCCGCAGTCGAGCAGATAACGCCTCCCGCCGACCGCCAGCTCGTGCATGGACCCCGTAACGGTCTGTGCGGCACCCCAGAAGGTGAGCTTCATCCACCTGACAGCGTAGCGTGGAGGTGTTAACGTCCGCTGCCAGCGGATCGGCCTTCGCCAGCGCCACCAGACCTGCTTGCACCACTGCTTGGCGGCGGGGCCGCCGCAGCCGGGGCCGGTGCCGCCGACCCTCCGCCAGCCGAGTAGGTGCCCATGGTGCTGCGTCCGGAGTAATCTCCATAGCTGCGGGTCCCGAGCCCCGGGGACCACCCGGAATCCGATGGATTCGAGAAGACGGGGGCAGGTGGCCGATAGTAGACTCGCCCCACTGTCACCGGGCTGTAGAACGAGTACCCAAACGGATTTCGATACATGCCGCGCGCCGGCATGTAGGTAAAGGAGCCGAAGTAAGGGTTATAGATCCAGTTGTTTACGCGCCACGGGACCGAGTTGTCGCTGACCCGCTTGGCAGCCTGGATGTTAGCCAGCGCGATGTAGCTGGAGCGGCGGGCCGCCCATCGGTGGAATGCGTCGTTTCCGTCCTTGTTGAAACGTTCAGGAGCGAGCACACCGCTGAGGAGCGTCTGTCGGCCTTCCTTAATGGTAAGCGGCTGTCCTCCGGCGACGACCGCCACCGAGCCCTCGTAAACCTTCAGCAGCGCGGGCTCGCGATCGATCCGAACCAGTCCGCGGTTGACGACCTCGATTGCCGCATCACCAGCAGTAACGCTGAGATTATTGAACTTCCGATCGAACTCACCAACCTCGAGCAGCATCGAACCCCGCAGCAGCTCGATTTTCACGTCTTCCAGAGCGTTGGCTACCAAGCGAGCGGAGCTGTTCTCTGCCAGTCGAAGGAACACGCCCGGGGAGAGCAGCACTTCGACGCGCCCAGCGTCGGTTGCGAGCTCCTGTCCTTTTTTAACCTCCGGGTACTCACCCGCCTTCAACTCGACTGGTTTACCGCCTAAAGTGACCGCGCCCTCGGTGTAATGGATGAGGCCAGGTTTAGCGGAGATCACGTCCTGCGCTGGCAAAGCCAGCGCGGCCATAAGCCCGAAGTACGCCAGCCGATAGTAGGTCACGTGACACCTCCTGTTCAATGGTCTGCGATTGGAGACCGCCGGTCAAGTGCTTTGTTACAGAAATGTTTCACTTTAGAGCTCCTCCATAACAACAGACGTACCGTCGAGTTAACTTATCGGCCAAATGTGAACGAGCTTGAGCCAAAATTCAGGAAGGTGCATATGCCCGTGGAGAACTTGGCCGCCCACACGCTCCAGTGCGGTGGTCACCAGGCTGTCAGCAAGACTGCGGCAACAGCTCTTAAGCCGATGCAATAGCTCCCTAAACGCTGAAAATTGCGGATGCGTAAACGGGCCGGGGCGCGTCCAAGAGAGAAACGCGGGGGATCCTCACCGCTACAATAGCAGGCACAGAAAGCGGGCATCGCGAAATGGAACTCGAAATCCGAGCGAAGGAGCGGGAAGGGATCACCATCCTGGAGCTAAAAGGGCGGCTCATCGTGGGCGAGCCGGTGGCCGCGTTGCGTGAGCGTATACGGGAACTCTGCGAGAATGGCAATCCCAACATCGTGCTCGATCTCGCGGGCGTGGATTATATCGACAGTACAGGGCTCGGCGGGCTGGTGATCAGCTTCACCAGCTTGCGAAAGAGCGGCGGCTCGCTGAAACTGCTGAACCTGAATCAACGCAACATCGAACTGCTCGTGCTGACGAAGCTAACGACCGTGTTCGAGATTTTTGACGAGGAGCAGGATGCGGTAAACAGCTTTTTTCCGAACCGTCAGATACGCAAGTTCGACATCCTGAATTTTGTCCGCGAACAGAAGGAAGCGGGCGCACAGGATTAGGCCGGAGTGTCCGGCGAGATAACCTAGGACCAAGGGAATGCCAAAAATCAGTGAAGTGTTCGAGTCCGCCGCGGCCATCGCGAAGGGGATGGGTGTCACCTTCCGCGAGATGCTGCAGCCTGCTTTGACCGAGAGCTACCCCGAAGCACCACCTAACTTCCAGGAGCGATATCGCGGCGTTCACGTGCTGCAGCGCGACCAGAATGGTCTGGAAAAATGCGTGGCGTGCTTCCTCTGCTCCGCTGCATGTCCGGCCGAGTGCATCTATATCGAGGCTGAAGAGAATACCGAAAAGGCGCGCTTCAGCGGTGGCGAGCGGTTCGCGACGGTGTACAACATCGACTACAGCCGCTGTATTTTCTGTGGGTACTGTGTCGAGGCTTGCCCCACCGATGCAATCACGCATGGGCATGGATTTGAAAACGCCAGCTTCAACACCTCCACCCTGATCTATCGCAAAGAGCAGCTTCTGGCGCCTATTCCCGAGGGTGCGAAGGGCTCAGTGACCGTTAAGGAACAGCCAGAATCCAGCCACTAAAGCCGGCTTGCACCGCTGAGTACCGCGGTCGCTTCGCCCCTTCTCCGACAGGCCCGATCCACTTCGGTTCCGTCGTTACCGCCCTCGCCAGCTACCTGGATGCACGAGCCCACGACGGGGCGTGGCTCGTCCGCATCGAAGATCTCGACAAGCCTCGAGAGCAGCCGGGCGCGGCCGAGAGCATTCTGATGGCCCTTACCGCGCTGGGTATGCAGTCCGACGAACCGGTTGTCCTGCAAAGCCAGCGTGCGGAACTTTATCGGACGGCGCTCGACACGCTGAAGCGCACGGGACTCGTTTACGGTTGCGCCTGCGCTCGGCGTGACATCGCCGAGTGCCATTGCCATGATGTTGTCCGGCCCGGCCGTCTCCCGCGCGCCTGGCGCTTTCGAGCTCCAGCTGAATCCGTTTCTTTTAACGAGCGGAGGTTGGGATGGATGCGTGGCCTTGCCCGGGACACGACCGTTCTCCGGGCCGATGGTATATTTGCCTACGCTCTGGCGGTCGTAGTGGACGATGCAGATCAGGGCATCACTCATGTGGTGCGAGGTGCTGATCTTCTGGAGACCGCCGCGGCGCAGGTTGCATTGCAGACCGCCCTCGGGGTGGCGTCACCCGAGTATCTTCACGTTCCGCTGGTCGTGGATGAACGCGGACGTAAGTTGAGCAAGCAGAATCATGCACCACCCGTGGATCTGACCCGTCCTGCTGAGGTGCTTCGGAACGCACTTCAGTTCCTCGGTCAACCCGACGCGGCGGGCGACGACGTGCACACGATCCTGAAGAGTGCAACTGCGAACTGGAGCCCTGAGACTATGCCGCAGATCAGCTGCTGAGCCCGAGCACGCGCGCCGCGTTGTCATGCAGGATGCTTCGCACCGCCGCTGCGTCAGGTGCGAGGCGCCGGACGGCCGCCAGACACTGCGCACCGGAACAGCCCGAGCCACGGCCGGCCGAATCAGCGCAGTCACTCCCGTACATCAGCTTGCGCTGAGGCCGGTCGAGGAACGCCCGGGCATGTCCCTCATCGCGAAGCAGTGCGTTCAGTCCGGAACCGGCCGACAGATCGCCGTACATGTTCGGGTAGTCGCTCAGATAC
>DASQEG010000968.1:0-4790 GCA_035633775.1 Bryobacteraceae bacterium | reverse complement strand
AACGCCGCCGGCCAGCAGATCAATGCGACCTTCGGGCAGATCACCGCGACTCGCCCGCCGCGTCAAATGCAGGGCTCGCTGCGGTTCCAGTTCTAAACGGAACCGGCGAGGCATTCTGAGCCAGGCGGGGTGCCTGAGAGTCGATCCGCGGGTCCAGTAGTTCTATGCTGGGCCCGCTTCCTGGTCCGGGGATGAAGCCGCGTAAGGACCGTCGATCGGTGCGTCATCGCATGCTCCCACTCGGCAACGCTCGTGCCAATACCAGAGGCGGTGCTGCCCGGTGCCCGACCTTTATACTTGACCGATGCGTCGCCACCAACTTAGCCAGCCGCCGTCAGGCGCACCCGAAGGGACAATCTGGTTCGGCGGACCCGTTGACCGATTCAGAATTACGCTGCGCATCGCCAGTGCGGAACTCGACCCTGACCACATCACTGCCCTACTTGGATGCTCTCCGACCAGGTCGCGGCGAAAGGGCGATCCGGTGAATGACAGCCCGGGTGCGGCTATGCTCGCGCAAAAGGCCCGCTGGTCACTTTCAATAGATTCGGACGCTTGTGGTGATGGCGATGTCGAAGATGGAATCAGAATGCTTTGGCAGAGGTTGACCCCTGACCTGGGCGTGTGGGACAGGCTCAGCGAGGTCTGCGCCATGGACGTGTTCTGCGGGGTGTTCGTTGAGGCAAAGAATCGTGGGTTTGAACTTTCCGCTGAGGCATGTCGGATGCTGGCGGACAGGCATGTTTCCGTCGGGTTCGATCTTTACTTTGATCCGCCGGGAAAGACTGCGACAGAATAACGCCGAGGAAGGCGTGCCATGTCCGAAGTTATGTGCCCACTGGGGTGGTATCGCACCAGCACCATCGTTTTTGGGCACGTCCAACAGCACGCGCGTCAGAAAGGTACGTCGTCGTCGGTGATGCCGGGCTCGAATCCGCCACCGCCCGTGCCACCGCCCGTGCCACCGCCGTAGGACGGCTGCTGCGCCGGCTGCTCGCGCCGCGCACTTCGCGGCATGGACGACATGCCGCTGCCGTACTCGTCTCCCCCGCCCTCGCCACGACTGCCGCCGCTCAGCAGGATCACCTCGTCGGCTACGATCTCAGTGATGTATCGCTTGTTTCCGTCTTTGTCGTCATAGCTGCGCGAAGCCAGCCGCCCTTCAACGTAGACCTGCTTGCCCTTCAATAGATAGTTCGCAAGGTTCTCGCTGCGCCACAACACGACGTTGTGCCACTCGGTCTCGTCTTTCCAGTCGCCGGTCGACTGGTCCTTCCAGCGCCGATTCGTCGCTACCGTAAACAGGGTCCGAGCGACGCCCGACGGAGTGAATTTGGTCTCCGCATCCTTACCTAAATTGCCGACGAGAATGACCTTATTGATGCTTCGGCTTGCCATGATTTCAAGAGCACTGTACCACACGGCACGGTGTACCTGGCATGCTACTCTGACTGGAGTCCTTCCGTTTTCATGGATTTCCTCGAGGGCCTCAATCCCCGTCAGCGCGAAGCTGCTTCACACGTCGATGGTCCGTTGCTGATCCTCGCCGGTGCAGGCAGTGGGAAGACGCGTGTCATCACGCATCGCCTGGCGCACCTGATCCATGAGCACGGTGTACCGCCGTACGCCACGCTCGCCGTTACGTTCACCAACAAGGCTGCCGATGAGATGCGGCAGCGCATCGAGAGCCTGCTGGCGAGGGCGGGCGCTTCGGGCTCACCCGTCGTTGCAACATTTCACTCGTTTTGCGTGCGGCTTCTGCGGCGCGACGGAGACCGGCTGGCCGCCATCCGCCCAAATTTCACCCGGAAGTTCAACATCTACGACGACGACGATCAGCTCTCCATCGTCAAGAGCACCTACCGCCAGCTTGGACTGGATGAGAAGTTCATGCAGTACCGTGCTGCCCTGTCGCGCATCAGCCATGCAAAGAATCACGGACAGACGCCGCAGGACTTCTATAAGGACACAACCGATCCGAAGATGTCCCGCCTTGCGGTCATCTTCGAGAGATACGAGAACCGGCTGCGGGAATCAAACGCACTCGACTTTGACGATCTGCTGCTTGAGACCGTCCGGCTGCTCCGTCATGACGCGGAGGTTCGCTCAGCCTACAACACGCGTTATCGCTACCTGATGATCGACGAGTATCAGGATACGAACCGTAGCCAGTATGAGCTGGTCCGCCTGCTCACTCAGGAGCACTCGAACGTTGTCGTGGTCGGCGACGAAGATCAGTCGATCTATGGCTGGCGGGGTGCGGACATCCGCAACATTCTCGATTTTGAACGCGACTATCCGAAAGCCCGGGTAATTCGGCTCGAGCAGAACTACCGCTCAACCAAAACCATCCTCGAAGCGGCATCCGCAGTGGTTGCCAACAACAAGGCGCGAAAAGGCAAGTGGCTGTGGACCGATTCGGGCCAGGGCGAGCCCGTTGGGTTTTACGAGGCGCCGGATTCTGAGAACGAAGCGCTATGGATCGCAGACACGATTGAGAAGACGCTTGGGCGTGAGCCGAAGCTGCGCGTCGCGGTGCTGTATCGGACGAACTTCCAGTCCCGGCAGATCGAAGAAGCGCTGCGCCGCTACGGCCGGAAGTATATCGTTGTCGGCGGACTCAGCTTTTACGGGCGCGCTGAGATCAAGGACCTGCTCGCGTACATGAAGGTGGCGCAGAGCCCGAACGACTCCATCAGTTTGCTTCGGATCATCAACACGCCGGCCCGTGGCATCGGGAAGACAACCGTCGAGCAGATCGAGCAGTTCGCGCTGGAAAACAACCTGAGCGTGTGGAACGCGCTCATCCGTACTGCAGAGGAGCGTACGTTCGGAACACGCGCTGAGTCTGCAATCGCTGCATTCCGCCGTCTGGTCGAAGACCTGAACACCGAAGCAGCCACCCGGCCGCTCGATCAGCTGCTGCGTCTCGTGCTCGATCGTACCGGCTACCAGCGAATGCTGGAAGCCGATCCGAGCCCTGAGACAGAATCGCGGATCGGGAACCTGCAGGAGTTACTCAACGCTGCTGCCGATGCGGCGGAGCGCGGCGAATCACTGGCTGATTTTCTGGATCACGCGGCTCTCGTGTCTGACGCCGATCAGGTCGATACCGCTGCCCAGGTCTCGCTGCTGACAATTCACAACGCCAAGGGACTCGAGTTTCCGATCGTGTTCCTGGCCGGCATGGAAGAAGGACTATTCCCGCACATGCGCTCGCTCGACAGCGAGGCGCAAATGGAGGAGGAACGGCGGCTCTGCTACGTGGGCATGACACGTGCAGAGAAGCGGCTGTACCTGAGCTGGGCGCGCTTCCGCCGGCGCTGGGGAGGCGGTCAGCCGGAACCCTCCATAGCTTCGCGCTTCCTGGCCGAAGTCCCGAAAGATTTTATTGAGCAGCTGGGGCGCACCCGACAGGTGTCGCAGCCTGACCTTTACGCCGAGACGCAGTATGTGCGGGAGACGGCGCGGCGTAACATGTACAACGGCAAAGCTTACAACTCCGTTGAGAACATCTCGCAGTTCTTTGCTGAGCGAGGCATGCCGGTGCCCTCCGGGTTACAGCAGCGCACACCGCCAGCGGCACAAACACCCGCCGCGGCTCCACCACAGCCTCGCGCGCAAGCGCCGCAACCGCCGACGCCGAATATGCAGCCGCGCCCGCCGCAATCTCCCTCTTCAGGCATGCAGGCACGCCCGCCGCAAACGCCTGCTTCCGCTCCTCCGCGGCCGTCGCCGGCTGGAGCACCCGGTGGTGCGAAAAAGAAGTTTGGTCCTGGCTCTACAGTGACTCACCCGAAGTTCGGAAGAGGCACGGTCATGCGCCGTGAAGGGGACGGCGATGACGCCCGTCTCACCATCAGTTTTCCAGGCTACGGCCTTAAGAAGATAATCGAAAAGTACGCAGGAATCAAAAACGAATGAATACCAAGCACGTAGAAGATCGAGCAGAACGCAAGAAGCTGAAGCGCGCGGCGCGCAAGGAAGCTCCAGCCATCGAGCCTCGTCCCTCAGGCGTGGCCCGCGGATCGCAAAAGCGTAAAGTCAGGGTATTGGTCCGGGGCCAGCGCAAGCGGTGAGCCTTTTCCGGACCCGCAGCATCGATGCGCTGCTCTCGGAAGCCGACAGGCCCGACCAGCAGCTGGCCAGAACTCTTGGCCCCTGGAGCATCACTGCTCTCGGCATCGGCGCTGTCATCGGATCCGGTATTTTCATCCTTACGGGCACGGCCGCGGCTGGCGAAACGCTAGCCGTGCCCTCGATTCTCCACGCCCCCGTGCTCGACATTCTGGTGCACGGAGGCAATCCTGTCTCCACGATCGGGCGGCCAGGCGCCGGGCCAGCCATCTCGTTGTCGTTTGTTCTCGTGGCGCTGGTGTGTGGGCTCGCTGCGCTCTGCTTCGCTGAGCTTGCTTCGCTGATCCCGGTGGCCGGCAGCACGTATACGTACGCCTACGCCACACTGGGTGAACTCGTCGCCTGGATCATCGGCTGGGACCTGATCCTCGAATACGCCGTCTCCAACATGGCAGTCGCAGTAGGCTTCTCGGCCTACTTCAATGACCTGCTGGACCTGATCTTCGGCTGGCACCTTCCGAAATACCTGTCCGAGCCGATGATCGCCTCAGGCGCGTTCAGCGGCAGCGTTTTCAACCTCCCGGCCTTCCTCATCATCATGGTGCTCACGGCGATTCTGGTGCGCGGTATCCGCGAGAGCACCGGTGCCAACAACGTGATGGTGCTCATCATGGTAACCGCGATTCTGATCTTCGTCTTCGCAACGGTCGGTG
>DASQEG010000967.1:0-4504 GCA_035633775.1 Bryobacteraceae bacterium | reverse complement strand
GTCGCCGTATTGCGATACATACCTTTGATTGCGTCAGGCGTATTGATCTGCAATCCGATGTTTGTCTCGGACGGCAAAGTCGTTTGCCCCACTGTAATGAGCGCGGTCCCAGCCGCCGGTGCGCCCAGGATAAAAGGTATGTTTCCGCCGTTTCCCGCAGACACAACCACAACAACGCCAGCTCTGCTCAGCAGGCGAAGCGCTTCAGTGGCGTCGTCTTCACGCATGCCGAAATCGGAGCCAAGCGAGAGGTTAATCACGTCTACGGCATCGGCAGTTTTGGTGTCGCGGTCAGGGTCGGCTGCGTAGTCGATACCGAGCAGAGTGGCAACACCGCTGCACGACGTCGAAACTGCACTGCAAACCTTGACCGCCAATAATTTTGCATCGGGTGCAATTCCGCGGTGTGCACCATCAGTGCTCTTCCCGGCGGCGATATCTGCCACATGGGTGCCGTGGCCGCCGCGATCAATGGGGTCGGGGTCGGGCTGGCGCGCCGCATTTGGCCACACTTCACCGACAAAATCGAATCCTTCATAAACCTTGGCGGTGGGGAAAAGGCCGTCGCGCGTCTGATGGGCTCCTGGATATGCAGGTGCGCCCGCTGCGGCCTGATAAGCAGCGATGGTGCCCGGACCACCCAGATTTTTGTGCGTGTAATCGATACCCGAATCGAGTACCGCAATCGTGATGCCTGCTCCGGTAACACCAGCTGCATGCAATGCCGATGCACCAATGTGGTCCCGAACGGTAGACAGCGCCTGTTGATAATCGGGGACTTCCCGAACCGAGATAACACCGGGAATTCCCCGCAAAGTTTCTACACGTGACCGATCTATTGACACGATGACGCCGTTCGTCGCTCGCGTCAGGCGCGCGATCTCACGAGCACCCTGGCTAGCGGCCTGTGCTATCAGGGTGGACTGTTTCTGCTGCAGCTGCTGCAGATATGCATTCTGCTCAGCAGGAGTCATGCGGATTCCAAGCCTCCGTGTTCCGGAAGCGGCCAGCAGTGGAGGATCGGCCAGTCGAATGACGATGTCGACCTGCCCCGTTTTTGCTACGTCGCGAGCAAGCTTTTTACCCGGAAGACCTTGAATGGCTTTTGAGCCGACGCTCAAATGTGCCGCTGATGGCACTTTTGACTGCGCCTGTACGGATAAGGCCAGCGGAATTGCAACCGCAAGCAATCTGGAAATTGTAACCACTGTACGCCCTTTCCCCTGAATCCTGCTTTTCCCTTGAAAGACAGATCACTTGGATGTACCATGACAAAGCTTCACAGTCAACGTCCGTTTTCGTCGGGAAAGGGAGTGAAAAGGGAAATGCGGAGAAGTTTGGCAGTAATTGTATTCATGATTCTGCTGCTTTGTCAGTCTGCAGCGGCTGCGATCTGGCTGGAGGAAGGAGATGCCGGACGTATTCCCGCAAATGCACAGGCAGCAGGCGGGCAAGGTCAGCTGACATACATCGGGGGAAATCTGTCCGAGTGGAATGATGTCGATCTATATAGAATTATGATCGTGGATCCGCTTGGGTTCAGCGCGGAAACCATCGGTTTCCCGGGGGGTGTTCCCGATCCGAAGCTGTACCTTTTTACCAACGACGGCAAAGGCGTTTATATGAACGACGACACCGGCGACGCGCAGGCTCTGCTGCCCGGGGCTCATCCGCTTGGACCGCGAGCAGCTGGTCTTTATTTGCTTGGGATCACCCGCTTCGGCTTCTACGCGGCGAGCGCCTCCGGCGAAATCTTTCCCGAGGACCCGTTTGATGTTCAGGAGATTCATGGGCCGACTGGTCCTGGCGGTGCCAATGCACTCAGCAGGTGGACGGGTCTTGAAGACGACCCCGGACTCGATCTGGACACCTTCTATGTGATCGGGCTGACTGGCGCGAATGCTATTCCCGAACCGTCGACGTGGAGTTTGGCGGTCGTCGGGCTCGCAGCATCGGCAGCCCTTCGTTTTCGACGCCGGTCCTGAACTTAGAAGTGTGGCGGTGGAGTCGCCGGGGTTGCAGTATAAACGGACAGCGGCTCCACCGGCATGATGATCCACGCGGCAATATAGCCAAGAACGCCAGCTGGCGGCAGCCCGAATAAGAGCAGCAGCCAAAGGATACGCATCACCGTAGGATCCACGTTCGTGTAACGCGCCAGGCCTGCGCAGACTCCCGCGATCTTACGGTTCACCGCCGATCGCATCAACGGGTCGGGCGTGCCGCACGGGATGCCCTGAGCAGCCGTCGAGAGTCCACATCCGGGGCAGAATCGAAAAGCCGCGTCCAGTTCCTTGCCGCATCGTGTGCAGAACATCGTTCACTCTCCTGCGAGGTCATACGGTATTCCCAGCGCTTGTGTTCCAGCTTTTCCGTACAGGCGGCGGTACACGTCAGCGTTGCGCAACACGGCTTGCACATAGGTTCTTGTCTCGGAGAACGGGATCGTCTCAACGAACTCGGCCGGCTCTCGATACTCATACCAGCTCGTCCAAACATCCGTCCTGCTCTTACCTGCATTGTAGGAAGCGAGTGTCTCTTCCTCGTGGCCGCTGTGCGCATCAAGCATTGTTCGGAGGTGATACGCACCGATTTTGAGGCTGACCTCCGGTTCGAAAAGCATTGACGCGGTGAAGCCGTACACACCGGCACTGCGGCTGATCTGCCTCCCTGTCGAGGGCAACACCTGCGTCAGGCCATACGCTTTGGCTGGCGAGACTGCGCGGGGGTTGAACTCCGATTCCTGCCGGATGAGTGCCGCGAGCAGAAACGGGCTGATGCGATTGCTACGGCTTGCCTCTTCCAGTTCACGACGCCAGGGCAGAGGAAACGCTACTCTCCAGAAACCCTCAGGCGCCGACTCCAGCGAGAAGCTCAGGTAGTTCCTGATCAGGCCCTTGATGTAACGGAGTGCCTTGTCGTGCTCGCCGCGCGACGCCAGCACCGATGCGAGTTCGGGGATCGCAGCGTGCGGCTGCTCTCCGGCCGCATGTACAAGTTCGAACTCAGCCCACTCCGACATTCCCGCAGCCTGTAGTTGGCGTGCTCTGTTGATGCGGACGCGGGTGACCGGCGATGCCGCCCAAAGTGTTGGGTCCGGCTGTGCCGGCGTCAGCGGTGTTCGTACCTTGCTGCGCGCCAGCACGGCGTACCACGACATGGGAAACCGTCCTGCGAGCTCGGAGTACCTGCCCAGAAAGTAGAGCGCGGCCGCTGCTTTGTCGCCCTCCGGAAAGGCGGTGAGGTAGCCCTCCATCGCACTCTTTGCCTCGGCCTTGCGTGACATCCAGCTGTGCCACACGACCTTCCAGTGGCAGTAATCGTTGCCGAACCTGTCGGCACAACGGCGGTATAGAGGAAGAAATCGCTCCGCCTCGTTGCGCAGCAGCCAGTGATTGCCCCATGAGGTCAGAGCTTCCATGGTCCAGCGGGACTTGGGGTGCCTGCCGTCGAGCGCCTCCATCGCATCCTGTGCCTGACTGAATTGAGAATTCCGCCGCGAGATCGCATGCATGAGATAGAGTCGCTCTGCATCGGCTTCGGCGTGTGTCGTCCTGAGCTGCGATAGTGCGCGGTAATCGCCGGCGTTGCCTCGCACGAGGGCAAGCTCACGATCGAGTCCGCCGAACCCAGGCGCAGCAGCTTGCAACTCTGCACGCGCCCGAGCTGTCTGTCCAGACCGCCGCAGAAACTCGGCCCGCTCGAACACAGCTGCGGGCATCACTTCGGGGTAATTGCTCCCCAGCGCAGCGCGCAGACGCACGAGTGCTTCCGAGGCGGCGTCAGCTTGCGGGGAGCGCGGGTACCTGTAAAAAACTTTCTGCCAATGCCCCGCAGCGGACACAGAATCGCCGGCGGCTTCCGCAGCAGCCGCGGCAAGGGCATCGCCCTCCGGCTGAGGCAGCTTTGCACTGCGCCGGCGCAAGCCCGCAATTGCATCTGCTGACCTTCCGAGTGCAAGCAGTGACCGCGCAACCAGCAATGCAGCTTTGCCCTCAAGGGCAGATGCAGGTTGTGCGGCGTAAACCCTTTCAGCACCTTCGAGAACGTCCGCATGACGGCCGGCGGTAAACGCCTGTTCGGCCTGGAACCAGGCCTGGTAATCCGAAGGGATGTTCTGGGCGAATGCCTTAGCGCAGAGGGCCAGGATAGCTGGAACCCAGAGCAGCCGGATCACCAGCTGCCACCGTGCGAACAAGTTCCAGATGCAGGTAATCGACCATCGTCGGACATTTGGCGTAGAACTCGCGGCGGAAGGCGTCCCGTCCTGCATCGATCTCCTTCTTCAACGTATCGTATAGAGGCCGCCCGGCTCGGCCGCGCAGGAGCAAGTCTGCGGCAAAGACTCGCGCGTACTGCTGTGCCCTCAAATGGACCTCCTGGTCAGTCGATGACAGTGCCGCCCAGGACGCCGCCTTTGCATCAGGAGCCACCGCCGGTCTTGCGCCCGCGATCTGTACAAGGTCAGCCGCCGGTTGGGGAGCCTGTACCGGCGCAGATTGAG
>DASQEG010000966.1:0-9447 GCA_035633775.1 Bryobacteraceae bacterium | reverse complement strand
ACCCTCCGTCGCAATCGGCTCTAATCCCTGCTTTTTCAGAACGTCAAGCAGTCGGTTGTAAATCAACTCAATGCCACGCGTGAACTCATCACCAGCCGGCGCGGCCTTTACCGCTCGCTCAAAATCGTCAAGAATCGGCAGGAGCGCACGGACCGTCTGCTCGCCTGCATATTCAGCGAACTCCATGCGCTCACGCTCTGTACGTTTGCGAAAATTGTCGAACTCAGCCTGCAGCCGCAGCAGTCGGTCCTGGAGGTCGGCCTTCTGTTCGGCCAGTTCAGCCAGCTCATCTGTTTTAGGAGCCTGAGTGTCTGCGTCCGCAGAGGGCTCAGCACTCTGCACACCGTCCGCGACCGCGGATTGCACATTATCTTCCATAGAACCACTCAAATTTAAGCGTATCAAGAATCTTAAGCAGGTCGAGGTCCGCCGCCGAGCGCTTCGCCGACGTGAAGAACGGCCGAGATCACACGGCCGTAGTTCATTCGCATGGGTCCGAGCACCGCCAGCTTGCCGACCACGCCCCCGGGCAGCTGGAGGTTGACGCCGATCAGCGAAAAGCCGCCCATTGCAGGATGCGCTTCTTCAAGGCCGACACGGACCGCGAGCTCTCCATGGGGCTCCTCAAGGAAACGCTCCAGCAGATGCAGAACTTTCTTCTTCTGCTCCAGCGCCTGGAACAGATCGCGCATCTTCTCTCTCGTGAGATGCAGGTCCAGACCGATCAGATTCGATGCTCCTTCGGTGTGGATCTCTGGTTGGACGCCAAAATCCAGCAAGCCGCTGCTGTAGAGGAGGTGCAGCTTCCGGAGCACGGCGTCGAACGCCGCCCTCTCCTCGTTTAGTCTCCGCTCGAGCTCCAGGCGGATATCGGGCAAAAGCCAGCCGCTGAAGTTCGCGTTCAGGTAGTTCCGGATCGATTCCAGTTCCTCGGCGGCGACCGGCTGGTTCATGGCGACGACACGGCTGTGCACCATATGGTCGCGTGTGGCCACAATCATCAACACGCGACGGTCCGCAAGGGCGAGCAGGTCGACCTGATCCAGCGTCTGGCCAGGTGTAGGGATGGCCGCAGCAATCCCGAATCCCCTCGTCATCTCGACCAGCAGGTGCGATGAGTACTCCACGCGCTCCTGCAGGGTCTCGAGCCGGTCCAGCTCGCTTCGAATCCGGGTAAGTTCCGCGCTCAGGATGCGACGGGCGTTTAATGCTCGAACGTAGGATTGGAACGCCTTTTCGGTCGGGATACGACCGGCCGACGTGTGCGGCTGGGCCAGATAGCCCTCGTCGCACAAGTCCGCCATAATGTTTCGAATTGAAGCGCTGCTCAGAGTCTCCGGAATGCGCTTCGCGATGGTGCGCGAAGCCACAGGCTCTCCTGTCTCGATATACTGCTCGACTATCGCGTGCAGGACGGCGGTGTGTCTCGAAGCTGGCGCAGGCGGTCTGCTCATACGATCGCGTGTACCTCGGCCATTCTTTATTCTAGGCAACTTTGCTGCCATCAGCAACAAAGCCCACCAATAGACGACTTTCGGAGCCTTCTCCTGCGTTAAAATGGCGGCAGATGAGCCTCCTCTCGCCCAGACTGCAGGTTCGGGTGGCGCAGAAGCAGATTCTGACCCCGGGGCTGGTGCAGATGGTGACCGTTCTCCAGCTCAACCGGCTGGAGCTGCGCGACATGATCTCCCAGGAGATGGCGCAGAACCCCGTCCTTGAAGAGACGGCGGACGGCGGCGAGGAGCTCACCCAGGAAGAAGTGCAGCAGCTGCTTGAGCGGGAGCGGCTGGCTGATCCATCGGACAAGTCGATCCTGGATGCCATGTCGGACGGTGTCGCGGCCGCTGAGTTTGCTGAAGCTACCGCCGCAAGCCTCGAAACTCCCGCAGCGCCGGAATCCGAGGTGCCGGAGCAAAAACCCGACGCCGACCCCTTCGATGAGATCGACTTCGGGTCGTTCTTCGACGATTATCTGGATCCGGGGTACAAGAGCCCGTCTTCAGAGTCGGTAGAGAAGCCCTCGTTTGAGACTTTTCTCTCCGCGCCGGTGACCCTGTCGGACCACCTGCAGGCCCAGCTCGCCATTGAGGTGGTGCCCGAGCGCATCCGCGATGCTGCCATGTCGGTGATCGGAAACCTTGACGACAACGGCTACCTGATCATGCCGGTTGCCGAAATCGCTGCAGCCGAGGAGTTTGAGCTCGGGGAGGTCGAGGCTGCGCTCAGGCTCGTCCAGAGCCTTGATCCTGCTGGAATTGCAGCGCGTGACATGCGCGAGTGTCTGCTGCTGCAGATTGAGAGTCGGAATGGCAAGGGCGGTGTCGCCTGGCGCATCGTCGCCGATCATCTCAAACTGCTTGAGACCCGCCAGTACAAGGAACTCGCCCGCCAGCTCGGCCGTCCCGCAGAGCACATTCAGATTGCAATCAACATGATCCGGCACCTCGATCCCCGCCCGGGTCTGCGTTACTCCAGCCCTGGTGCCCGCGCTGTCGAGCCTGATGTCTACATCACCAAGGACAGCGAAGACTACATCATCCAGCTGAATGATGAGGATATTCCGCAGCTTCGACTGAACGCTCAGTACCGCCGGATGCTCGATCGCGACCAGGAACCGAGCAAAGAGGTCAGGAACTACGTCAAGGAGAAGTACGCCTCCGCGCTGCAGCTGATGAAGAACATCGAGCAGCGAAAACAAACAATCCTGAAGGTCTGTCAGTCAGTTGTTCGACGCCAGCGCGATTTCCTCGAGCTCGGGATCGACCAGCTGAAGCCCATGATGATCAAGGATGTCGCCGAGGAGATCGGGGTGCACCCGTCCACCGTCAGCCGGGCTGTCGCGGGTAAGTATGCCCATACGCCACAGGGCGTCTTTGAGCTTCGGTACTTCTTTTCTGAGGCCGTACAGGGTCCTTCTGGAAACTCGACACCGTTGCTCATCCTCAAACGGAGAGTCAAGAAGATGATCGAAGAAGAAGATCCTCGCCAGCCTCTCACAGACGAGCAGATCACCGCCCGCCTTCAGTCTGAAGGAATTCAGGTCACGCGCCGCACTGTTGCGAAGTACCGGGAAGATATGAAAATTCCCTCTACGCACCAGCGGCGAGTTCGAGAATAGCGTCTAACAGCAGGAGGTCGTCTGATGAACGTCACGTGGACGGGCAAACAGGAGTTTCTGCATCCGAAACAGAAAGAGCAGTTGGATGCCAAGATCAGCAAGCTCGCGCATCTGCTTGAGACTGACGGCAAGGGCGATAAACAGGCCCGCGTCGTTGTCACACCGGACAAAAACGTCCACCGCGCTGAGATCACGCTGAACTATCTGGACCACACGATTGTCGGCGAGCATGTCGACGGTGACCAGTTCACGGCGCTCAATCTGGCTTTCGAGAAGCTCGAGCGACAGATGCTGAAACTGCGCGAGAGGCGCCGGGATACCAAGAAAGGGCCGCGTGAGGGCTGGGACAAGGGTGCTTCGGCGAACACGATCAATGAAGCGGAACCGCGTAATCCTGATGCGCTGCCCGCGGAACCCGTGGGAAACGGTCGCCCAAGGATCTATCGTGTAGCTCCCGCCGATGGTAAGCCCATGACCGCTGAGGAAGCCGTTCTCATGATCGACGACGATTCGTATCTAGTGTTCCGTGACGCGGGATCAGGCACTGTTTCGGTGCTGCTGCGCCGGGACGACGGGAACTTCGACCTTGTCGATTGCGGCGCCTAGCTGCTGATGACGCAGGCCTCTGAGAACCCTGGCGCTAGCGTTGCCGGACGCCGCGAGCTCGTGATCATCACGGGTCTCAGCGGGTCCGGCAAAGCCACCGTACTCAGGGTATTCGAGGACCTGGGCTTTTACTCTGTCGACAATCTTCCGATCGACCTTCTGCCGAAGTTTGCTGAACTCGTGCAGGAGTCGCCTTCAATCCGCAGGGCGGCCCTCGTCATTGATGTCCGCGAAGGACCGCTCCTCGATCAATTTCCCAGACTGTTCCGCAAGCTCAAGCGTGCGCTTCCGCTACGCATGCTCTTTCTGGAGGCCGAGAGCGACACGCTCGTGCGGCGGTTCAGTGAGAGCCGCAGACCGCACCCGCTCGGGAACGAGATTCCGGTAACGGAAGGCATTGCCGCCGAGCGCAAGGAACTGAAGCCGATTCGCGCACTGGCCGACCACATTGTAGATACGTCGAAATTTACAGTTCATGAGCTTCGGGAGTACATCGAAGCGAACTTCGCGGGACAAACGATCGGCTCGCGCATGTTGATCAACGTCGCGAGCTTTGGGTTCAAACATGGCGTGCCCACAGATGCCGATCTGGTTTTCGATGTGCGTTTCCTCCCGAACCCGAACTACGTGCCTGAGTTCAAGCCGCTGACGGGAAAGAACCCGCGTGTGGCGCGATACATCGCAGGCTTTGAGCAGACGCGCGAGTTTCTGAACCGCATCACTGACCTGTTGCTCTACCTCATTCCGTATTACTCGGGCGAAGGCAAGAGTTATCTCACGATCGCGTTTGGCTGCACCGGTGGCCAGCATCGATCCGTGATGATGGCATGCGAAGTTCGCAAGCGGCTGATGGACTCAGGCTACCGCGTGAAAGAAACGCATCGCGACATGCCTCGCTAGCCTGCTCTGTTGCAGCCCTCTTGCCCTTCTGCCGTTCCATTCCTGCACTTAGTGTGCCGTAAACATGAAGATCTGTTTCGCAACGCGGCTCGAAAGAACTGCGTCGTACGGCGGTGAGGAGGGACATAATGATACCGAAACATAAACAGGCATTCATGATTGCGGCTTTTAGCCTTCTTGCTGTAATCGCAGTTGCAGGCTGGACCAGAACCCCACAGGTCGCGGCGATGACCGCGGGTTTTCAGCCCATGCCGGCTGGCTTCGACGGGCTCACTCCAGCGCAGCAGAACTGTGTTGAGCCCGTGGTTGCTCAGTACCAGCCATACCCGGCGGAAGCGGGTTATGCGGTGACGCCGGTTGCACACCGGTACAGGCCGTCGCACAGTCGGCGGGCTGTCAGACAAGCGGTTGGGGAGCGCCGATACGTCACCCGGCGCAAACGATCCACAGGTAAGTCAGTCGCAATCGTGGCGGGGAGTGCGGGCGCAGGCGCGGCAATTGGCGCACTGGCCGGGGGCGGTAAAGGAGCGGCCATCGGAGCCCTCAGCGGCGGGACGGCAGGCTTCGTCTATGATCGGCTGAGCAGGAATCGCTAGCGCCATCCGCCGTAAGTCCCGGGACCTGCGTTACACTGGGTTTGTCCACGCATATCGGGCCGTGGCGCAGCCTGGCTAGCGCGCTTGCTTGGGGTGCAAGAGGTCCCGGGTTCAAATCCCGGCGGCCCGACCAATCAGTACCATTTGTCACGTCAGCACTTCTGGCCGATCGTGGGTACAGCTTTAGCTGCGAACGCGTGCGAGCGCGCGCTCAGGTTGCATCAGCACTCACCGAAGTAGCCAATAATGGAAGGCGTGCGACTTACTTGCATTTTGTTCGGCTGTGCTGTGCTGGCGTTTGGGCAACCCGATCCACTCAAGCTGCTGACACCCACAACCTCAAAGGCAACAGCGCGGATCAACGCAACCGATCGCACCTGGGAAGAGTGGCTGCAGCGCTCAGGAGAACGTCCGCCGGATTTCAGCAAGCTGCCTGCACAACCTTTCCTCCCCGACCCGCTTGCGGGCGTAAAGACACGTGAAGAGTGGTCCAGGCGGCGTGAGGAAATCAGAGGCCAGTTCGAGAGGTGGGTGTTCGGCCGAATGCCGCCGAAACCAGACAACCTCCGCGCAAGCATCGTTGCGCAACGCCAGGAAGGTGCGTTCACTGTGCGTGATGTGCTGCTTGAGTTTGGCCCCGGGCACCGCGCCAGGCTGAACCTGCAGCTCATCGTGCCTCCCGGCCAGGGACCCTTCCCCGTGTTCCTGACCAACCATCCGCGGAGCCGCCCATGGGTGCTCCCCGCCGTACGGCGGGGATACATCGGATGTATTTACTTTGCTGCTGATCCGATCTATGGTCCTCCGGACGACTCCGATGGCTACATCGAGGCCTACCCTGAATACGACTTCTCGGCTGTTGCACGCTGGGCGTGGGCCGGAATGCGTGCTGTCGATTATCTTCATACTCTTGCCAACGTCGATAAAGACAAGATCGGCATTGCGGGCCACTCGCGCAACGGCAAGCAGGCCTTAATCGCCGCAGCCTTCGATGAACGGATTGCGGCCGCTGTTCCTTCCAGCGGCAATACAGGCGAGGGCAATCCATGGCGCTACACAACCGACACCTTCGCCAACGAAACCGTCGAACAGATTACCAGCAGCTTCCCCGGGTGGTTCCATCCCCGGCTCCGGTTCTTCGCAGGCCGCGAGCAATACCTGCCGGTGGACCAGAACCTTCTCATGGCGATGGTCGCTCCTCGCGGGCTCCTGATGGCCTCGGCTTACTCCGAGGGCCAGGGCGCACCGTTCGGTTTCGAGCACGCGTTCGACAGCGTGGCTGGCGTGTACCGCTTCCTCGACGCTGAATCACGCCTGGGGCTCTCACTGCGTGCGGGCGAGCACGCCACCACAGCGGAAGATATTGAATCGTACGTAGACTTCTTCGATTCCGTATTCGGCCGGGGCACGCGCCCGCCTCCGCGCACTCGGCTCATGCCGACGTTGCCCAAACTTCGTACTTCGGCGCCTCCGCCCGCGAACCTCAGCACAGCCGAGCGGATGCGGTGGATGCTCGGCACGCGCCCTCCGGATTTGCCGTTCCCGGCCCGCAGCACTACGGAAGGACGGACCATGACCAGTGACGGATGGCTTGCAGGCCTGTATGAACGGCCGCTGAAGGGCAAAGGGTTCACGTCGATATCCCTGGGCTTCGGCGACGACTTGAAAGGTGACCTGTACCTGCCATCACCGCGACCCGAGGGGAAGCTGAAGGTTGTGGTGTGGCTGCACTCGTACGCGCATGCCACCGGTTACTCCCGCTACGCGCGATCTCCGATTGAGAACCTCACGGCCAGGGGCTACGCCGTGCTCGCGTTCGACCAGATCGGCTATGGCACGCGTATTCATCAGGCGACCCGCTTTTACGAACGCTATCCTGAATGGTCGCTGCTCGGCAAGATGATCGACGATACGAGCGCGGCCGTCAGCGCTTTGCTCGCCCTTGAAGCTGTCGATTCAGCCCAGATCTGGCTCGCTGGGTGGAGCCTTGGCGGCAAAGTCGGGCTCTGGACAGCGGCTCTCGACGCTCGCGTGGCAGGAGTGCTCGCGGCCAGCGCCTTCACACCTCTGCGAACGGCGCCCGCCAGTACGGAGGGATTGGCGCACTATACGACACTCCACAAGCTGCTCCCCCGACTGGAACAGTTCCGTGACAAATCATCGGCAATCCCGGTCGACTATGACGAGATCATCGCGGCGATTTCACCGCGCCCGGTGTACATCCGCGCTCCGCTGTACGATCGGTACGCCTCCCTCGACGACGTGCGCAAAGCGGCGGAAGGAAAACACGTGACAATCTCCACACCGGCGGACTTTCATCGCTTCGGACCCGCGGCACAGCAGGAGGCGTTTCGTTGGCTGCCTTGAATCGAGTGTTGTGCTGTGGAAACGTCGTCTTTGACATCGCAGTGTGGCCGGTCGATGACCTCGAGTGGAATACGACGCAATGGGTGGAGAGCATCACTGAGTCTCTCGGCGGCAACGGCGCCAACACTTCATACACACTGGCCACCATGGGCGTGCCCGTCAGGCTGATCAGCAGGATCGGAGATGACGAGCGGGGTGCACGCCTCGCGTCTCTGCTCCAGAACGTGGGTGTCGACGTTTCCGGGATTGAAGTTGGGACCGGAACACAAACGTCAACTACTGTTGTGCTCGCGCAGAGAGATGGAGCACGGAAGTTCTATCACCGCCCGGGCGCAAGCAGGCACATAAGCCTTCCGGATGTAAAGCTCAGTGCAGGGTTCCAGCACTTCCACCTCGCAAACCCCTTCGCCTTGCGCGATCTGCGCGAGCACGCCGGATGCGTGATGCAGCAGGCCCGAGAGGCAGGAATGACCACGTCCATTGACACCGGGTGGGATTCGCTCGGCCGCTGGATGGAGGACCTTGCAGCGCCTCTTGAGTTCACCGACTGGCTGTTCGTGAATGACTCCGAGGAACGCATGTTGGGTGGCACGGGCGCATTGCGAACGGCCGGGGCCCGCCACGTTGTTGTCAAGACGGGTGCGCAGGGATGCATCGTCGACGGGCAGAGCGTTCCAGGCTTCTCCGTCAACGCCGTCGATTCAACAGGTGCCGGGGATTGCTTTGCAGGCGCCTTTCTTGCAGGCCTGATGCGCGGCCTCGATCCGCTGGAATGTGCACGCATCGCGAATGCTACCGGAGCGCTGAACGTGAGCACGATAGGCGCCGTCACCGGTGTCATGGGCTGGGACGAGACGCTTGCGTGGATGCAAAAACAAAACTCTTGACCTGTCTACGACTGCAGGGTTCAGAGTAGGTGAAGAGCCATGGTGAGCGTAACGGAGCTGGCACGAAGCTGTGGGCTAAGTCGCAGCACGGTGCTGTACTACGAGTCCGTAGGACTGCTTCGGCCGGCTGGACGGACCAGCAGCCGGTATCGCCGGTATGGCGAGGCGGAAGTTGCGCGTCTCCGTCAAATCTGTGCCTTTCGCGATGCTGGGCTGACTCTGTCGGACATTCGCCTGTTGCTGGAACAATCTGGCTCCAGCGCTGCCGGAGTGCTGGAGCGCCGGCTGGGTGCGATTGCAGCTGAGATCGAGAGGCTGCGTGACCATCAACGCTCGCTGCTGGCTCTTTTGAAACACAAATCTGCGATCAGGAGAGCACGAGTGATGACGAAAGAAAAGTGGGTGTCGATTATGCACGATGCAGGATTCAGTGAAGCGGATATGCATCGCTGGCATACCGAGTTCGAAAAGGCGGCGCCGGAGGATCACGATGAGTTCCTGCGCTACCTGAAGATTACCGACGACGAGGTTGGCCGCATTCGCGCGTGGAGCCGCACTGCGTAGGTAGATGCAGCCGCGGTCAGCTGCCGCAATAGTACCCGCGCGGCTGACCGCACTCAGTTGTGCGGAACGCGCGACAGATCGAGTGCCAGGAGTGCCCAGCCGGCGATAAAGGCTATTCCGCCGATCGGAGTCACTGCTCCGAGTCCTCTTGTGCCCGTCAGCACAAGTAGATAAAGGCTGCCGGAAAACAGTAGCAGTCCTATGAAAAACGCCAGGCAGGCCTTGTGTCCACCTTGAGGCGAACAAAGCTGCAGGCGCACCAGCATCGGCACCAGAAGCAGAGCCAGCGCATGCAGAAAGTGGTACAACACAGCCTTTTCCCAAACGCCGATGAGATAGGCGTCTACGCGGTTCCGGAGCGCGTGTGCGCCAAAAGCACCTGAGGCCACGCCCAACGCCAGCAAAACTG
>DASQEG010000965.1:0-2574 GCA_035633775.1 Bryobacteraceae bacterium | reverse complement strand
CGCCTCTTCTTCGAGCACGATGTAGTCTCGATATGGTCGTCGGGCCTGAATGTTTGCGGTGCTCGCACCGGGCGCCGGCAACGCGGGGTTGTTGTTCCGCGACATAAAAAGCTTGCTGCTCTTCGATCCCACATACGCGGTCGTGAACGTGTAATCCCGGATCGGTTCGAACTGAATGTTGAAGTTCCACTGCTGAGAGTACGGCGAGACGAAATCGGGATTGAAGCTGTTGAAGCTCGCGGGCCGAGTAAAGGTCAGCGCCCTTCGGTCCTCCTCGCTTACCGGCGTCGTATACGGAAACGGGCTGCGGCCGTCGAACGGGTCTCGCACGTCAACGTTGTTCACCGTCACGTCGAGCACGAATGGCTGCACCAGCGGGAACCGGTTTAGGTTGATGCTGCGAATGTGGTCGAAGTACACTCCGTACCCGCCACGGACAGCGAAGCGGTTGGAGCGCGTTGGTGTCCAGGCGAACCCGAAACGCGGCGCAAAGTTGTTTAAATCGTTGCCAGTGATCGTATTCGGGACCCCCGCGTCGCCAGGATAGACCATACCCGGCACGGCGTTCGGATACACGGTCGATTGCTGTCCCGCCCGAAACGCCGCCAGCGAGTTGTTCACGTCCGAGAAGCCCATCCACGGGTCCCAACGCAGTCCCAGGTTCAGCGTCAATCGAGGATGCACCTTCCAGTCATCCTGAACGAACACCGCAAATCCGTTCTGCCGGAGCGCGTTCGTCATCGGCGACCCCTGCCGAAAACTGAACATGCGCCCCAACAGCAGATCCGCTGCGGCATCGCCCGTGTACTGCCCGCTGAATTGCAATGAGCCCCCAGCCATAAACGAATTGAGCTGCTGGGTACGGTTGCGCGTCGCCTCCCCGCCAATCTTCAGATAGTGACTTCCCTTTACAGTGCTGAATGTGTCGCTGACTTCGAACGTGTCCCGCGAGTGGATGAACCCCCAGCCGGTCCCGGCACCGAAGCGGCCCGTGACGTTCAGTTCTGTCACGTATCCCTCCTCCGGCACGGGAATGTTGGCGCCCAGATCCTTCCAGTAAAACCGGAGATCCGTCGCCTGATCGAACGAGGTCTTGTTGTACGTGAACACCAGATTGTTCAGGCTCGACGACGTCATGGTGCGGCTGTAATTGGCTGTGAAGCTCTTGCGCGGATAGGGCCCGCCGCGGCACCAACCGGTTAGGACGGACGCGCAAATGATCTCTTCACCCGTTTGGATATAGCGGCCGGAAACGCGGTCGCTGCTGGAGGCAATCCAGTCAATCTTGCCAATGTACTGATCCCGGTCCCTGCCCGGCTTGAGCGCCCGGATGTACGTATTGTTTGGACCGTTCGGCAGCGGAAGAAAGCGCTCGAGCCACTGCGTTGTTACCGGGCTGAGCCGGTCGGCGGGGATGATGTTGCCGGGGAACTGCTGTCCTGTCAGCGGGTCATTGATCGGCCGCGAAAGGGCGCTGAAGTCGCCCCGCCGCTCCTGCTCGCTAAGCACCGTAATCGTGGAAACTCCCGGCGTGCCGCTCTGCCGAAATCCTTCGTACGATCCGAAGAAAAACAACTGGTTCCGCTTGATTGGCCCGCCGAGCGCTCCTCCAAATTGATTCTGGTGGAACGGCGAAGCCTCGGCTGCAAAGAAATTGCGCGCATTCAGGTGCGTATTCCGCAAGAACTCGAACGCACTCCCGTGGAGGCTATTCGTGCCCGAGCGCGTGACCGCCGCGATCACTGCGCTCCGATTGCGCCCATACTCCGCGCTCGACGAGTTCGTCTGAATCGTGAACTCCTGCAGCGCGTCGGGATTCGGGAAATATTGCGGCGCATTGAAGTACGGATCCACGAACGAGCCGCCGTCGAGGTAGTAATTGTTTGACCCAGCGATCCCGCCGTTCACGGCGTAGCCGCCGAGTCCGCCCACGTGTTCCACCGATCCGGCGCTGACCACGCCGGGGAGCAGCGCCTGGAGTTGGAGCGGATTGCGCCCGTTCAGCGGCAGACCCTCGATACGCTGTGTGTCCACCACTTCCCGCAGGGTTCCGCTGACGGTGTCGACCTGGGGAACGTTGGCCTGAACCTGCACCTGATCGGTAACGGCACCCAGTTCCAGAGTTATGTCGATTGAAGCTCGCTGGTTCACCTGCAGAGTGACGCCGGTCTGGGAGTAAGTACGGAAACCAGCTGAGCGCGCTGTGATCGAGTATTCGCCCACGGGCAGAGACTCGAGCACGTAAAGCCCGGCGGCATTCGTGACCGTGTTGCGCCGGAAGTTCGTGGCCGGATTCGACGCTTCAACAGTGGCACCTGCAACCGTGGCTCCGGACGGGTCCACAACCCTTCCGCTGATAGTGGCAGTCGATTGACCGCGCAGCATGGCTGCGCACAGAACCAGCACAGACGTAAGGCAACGCATACGCCCGATGAGCGACATGACGACCTCCAAAAGACGTACATGATATCGCAGGCGATGCGATGCGATGTACGTCCTCTTAGGGCAAACGAGCCTCACCAGGAGGGCCACTTATCGCCGCTCCGCGCCGCCCCTGGACATCGGCCACAATCG
>DASQEG010000964.1:0-2791 GCA_035633775.1 Bryobacteraceae bacterium | reverse complement strand
ATCCAGCGAAGTAGGTCTAGTACGTTCCGCTGATCAGGACCGGTAATGGCTGCACGTCGATTGAGATCGACGATCGGCGTGTTGCCATTGCGGAAGAGCGTGCCCTGATACGCGGCGGGCAGGAATCCGTTTCCCCATACGCCCGCGCCCCCAATGGTGGCGCCACGCCGGTCGCCCATGACGATGAAACCTGGCAGGTCACGGTTCTCGGTGCCAAGGCCATAGGTGACCCATGCGCCGACCGAAGCGGAGCCGGGAAACTGATTACCCGTCAGCGAGTGGTACACCGCTGGGCCGTGATTATTGTTGTCCACCTTGATGCCGTGAACAAAGGCCAGGTCGTCAACACAGGTTGCCAGTTCCGGCAGCAGATCTGATACCCAGCGCCCCGACTGACCATACTGCTTGAAGCCCCAGTACGGAGGAATGATGCGGTTCGGGGCGGCGGAGAACGTTGCGATCTCGCCCTCTGTGCGCTCGGCCCGCGGCATCTGCTGGCCGGCATACTTCAGCAGTGCTGGCTTGTGTTCGAACGTATCCATCTGGCTGACGCCGCCCTCCATAAACAGGAAGATGCAGCTTTTCGCCTTAACACTGTGGTGTTGCGATTTGGGCGCGAGCGGATTTGCATCAGCGGTCCCGGCGTGCGCAGAGTCAGAAGACAGCAGGCTAAGGACGGGCAGTGCTCCCAGTCCCAGCCAGGATTCGAAGAGAAAGTCGCGTCGGGATCTCATTGATTACTCCACGTACAGGAACTCGTTCGAGTTCAGGAGCACCCTGCAGATGCTCTCAAGCGGAACGCCGGATTGTGAGAAGTGAGCCAGCTCGTTGGACTTTGGCTCACGACTAAGAATCATTTGGAAGGCCCTGTCGATCTGCGCGGATCGGGCAGAACCTGCCTCGCGTTCAATTCTCCTGGCCAGGTGGGCCGCTTCTTCGTGAATCAGGTCCCCGTTCATCATCGACAGCGCCTGCAGCGGAGTTGTCGTTGAACTGCGGCGGTCACACGATTCACTGAACACGGTTGCATCGAAGGCGGCCATCATGGGCAGCGGCAACGAGCGCCGCTGGAAGATGTAGATGGATCGCCGTCGGGCATCTTCTTCTCTGTCGTTGGGCTCCCACATCAGCCCACCTGTTCGGCCGTACCGGGCGAAGTCGGCGAGGTCGGCGGGCAGAGGAGGGAATACGCCTGGCCCACCCATCTCCTGGTTCAACCGGCCGCTAATGAACAGAATGCTGTCGCGGATCGCCTCGGCCTCCAGCCGTTGTCGGCCGAAGCGGGCGAACATCCGGTTGTCCTCATCCTTGTCGGCCGCTTTCGTCAGCAGCGGATTCTCCGCAGCCTGCTGCCACGTGTTGGACAACAGCATCAGCTTGTGCATGGCCTTCACGTTCCAACCCGACTGCATGAACTCGACGGCGAGCCAGTCGAGGAGTTCCGGATGGGTAGGACGCTCACCATTTTTGCCGAAGTCGCTCGGGGTTCGCACGATGCCTGCGCCAAAATGATGCTGCCACATCCGGTTGACCATCACGCGAGCGGTCAGGGGATTGTCCGTGCTTGCAATCCACCTGGCCAGGGTCAGGCGGTGTCCCCGCGTCGGGAACTGGCGGTAGCGATCCGTCTCCAGTACCGCGGGTACCGACTTGCCGACAATTGCCGCAGGGAATCCTGGTTCGACGGCTTCTCCGGGCTGGTTGTAGTTGCCGCGAATCAGCACGCGTGTCGGAGCGATGTCCGGACCACTTGGCGGCCCCGCAACGTTCGTCACAGCGACCACCTGCGGCTTCCAGCGTTCAAGCCGGCGGCGCAGGACCTCAAGTTTTCCTGTCAGTTCAGCGTGCCGATTCTTTTCCTCGGGCGTGAAGATCGACTTGCCTGAATACTTTGCGGCCGCCTCGGAACGAACGTCCTCGACTGTCAGGGCTTCAAAGCGCACGAGTGGATCGACAGTGCCCTTCGCATATTCCGCCTTGAGTCGCACCAGCAATTCTTTCTCAAGTGCGTCCAGGGGAGCCTGCTCATCGGTGTCACCAGTCCGGTTCGCATCTTCCAGAAGGTCAGCATGTTTCTGCTGCTCGGCAACACTGAAGATGCGCTGCTTCGCTAGCTTCAGCTCAAGACGGAGATCCGTCTTCGTGCAGTCTTTGCCCCTCGCCTGTTCGGCTTTGCCTCCCCGCAGCTTCTTCAGCAGTTCCTGCTCGAATACCTCCAGCTGCTGCTTCTCCGGCCCATTCTTCAGCTGGTCCTCGAGGTTCTTGATCCGCTCCTCAGCTTTGGCGGCAAGCAGCTTGTCCTTATAGGGGACCTCCACGGGAGGGCCGGCCTGAACCGCATTGAAGAAGGCCTGGAAGCGATAAAAGTCCTTCTGTGGAATCGGGTCGTACTTATGGTCGTGGCAGCGCGCGCAGCCTACCGTCATCCCCAGGAATACCGATGAGGTGGCGGTCGTAAGCTCGGCCAGGTAGTTGGCACGAACCTCCGCGGCAACCAGGTTTGAGCGATCCCACGGCGCTACCCGCAGGAACGCAGTTGGAATGTGCCCCTGCACGTCGGGCCGGTAGTTGTTCCGTGTCTTGCTATGTTCGTCGGCGCCTGCGATCTGCTGGATGACAAAGCGATCATATGGCATGTTCGAGTTAAATGCGTCGACCACCCAATCGCGGTATCGCCACACATTTCCGATTGCCCCATCGCCTTCAAGCCCGCTGGTCTCGCCGTAGCGGGCAAGGTCGAGCCAGTGGCGTCCCCACCGCTCGCCGTATCGCGGGTCGGCCAGTAGAGTGT
>DASQEG010000963.1:0-2274 GCA_035633775.1 Bryobacteraceae bacterium | reverse complement strand
CACCGGGAATTTACACGATTCAAATCGATGCAAAGGGCTTTCCGCGCCAGGTTCGCAGCGGCCTCGAACTGCAGGTGGGACAGGTCGCACGCGTCGACATCCCTATGCAGATCGGGAACGTCGCCGAAGCGATCCAGGTCTCCGCAGTCGCACCGATGCTGCAATCCGAGACCACGGAACTCGGCACGGTTATCGAAAACAAGCGCATTGTTGACCTGCCTTTGAACGGCCGCAATTACCTGCAGCTCGCCTCACTGGCTCCGGGTGCAACCACGAACGGGCCCGCGTCTTCTCAGGGTCAGCAGCGGATGGGAGGCTCTCGCAACGCCTTCGCCCTGAACGTTGCCGGTCAGCGCGTCCACTACAACCACTACACGCTCGATGGTGTCGAGAATACCGATCCGAACTTCAATACGTATCTCCTGTTGCCTTCGATCGACGCGCTTCAGGAGTTCAAGGTGGAAAGCGGCATCTTCCAGGCTGAATACGGCCGGGCGATTGCGCAAATCAACGTGTCAACGCGCAGCGGAAGCAATCAGATCCGTGGCGCGGTGTTCGAGTTCCTCCGCAACTCTGCGCTTGACGCAAAGAACTACTTCGATCGCGGAGACCGTCCCATTCCACCGTTCAAGCGCAACCAGTTCGGCGCCACAGCCAGCGGCCCCATAGTACGTGACCGCGTTTTCTGGCTGTTCTCGTACGAAGGCCTGCGGGAGCGCAAGGCGCTAACCTCGACAGGCCTGGTGCCGACGGCCGCGCAACGCGCAGGCGACTTCTCCAACCTCAGCACTCCCGTGATTGACCCGGCAACACGCGTCATCGAGAACGGCGTCGTGGTCAACCCCGGTACTCCCTTCCCCGGCAATCGAATTCCGGCGAATCGTATCTCGCCGATTTCCGCCAAAGTCCTGAACGACTTCTACCCACTGCCGAACAACGCCGGACCCAACAATTTCATCAACAACGAGGGGCGGCGTTCAGACAGCAATCAGTATCACGGGCGCATTGATCTGAACGAGTCCGATTCAGCGAACTGGTTCTTCCGCTACAGCCAGGCAAGCGACCCCCAGTACCTGCCGTCGTTCGCGCCCCTGACGGGCAACAATGTCGATATTCAGGCCAAGCAGTGGGTGCTTGCAAATACACGAGTCTTCGGCGCGACCCGGGTGAACGAGTTGCGGTTCGCCGTAAACCGCTTCATCTCACAAAACATTCAGACGCGAGCCAGCAACACAAACGTGGTCGGGAATCTCGGTATCCCCATCGACAACAGCATCCCGCTGTTCTGGGGCATCCCGTTCTTCCAGATCTCGGGATTCAACAATCTGGGTGACTGCAATGACTGCCCGTTCGTGAACTGGAACACGACGTTTCAGATCAGGGACGACTTCTCATGGACACTGGGCAAACACCAGGTGAAGTTCGGCGGCGAGTTCCGCCGGCTGCGCTACAACCAGATTGGCGCCGTCGTTCCTCGCGGCCGCTTCACGTTCAATGGCCAGTACAGCGGCGCGCCCATGGCGGACTTTCTCCTCGGGCTGATGAGCAACACCGAGGGTCAGATCGGTGCACCGGTTGCAAACTTCCGCAACAGCTCCTTCGCGCTGTACTTGCAGGACGCATGGAAGGTCACTCCCAGGCTGACGGTGAATCTCGGGCTCCGCTGGGAGGCCGAACCGCCCTTCTATGACAAGCATGATGCGATCGTGAACATAGATTACGTATGGGACAACAGCCGTCCTCCGGTGTTCGTCCGCGCGGGTACAGGCGACGTGTTGGAAGGCAATCCGCAGTTTCCTGTGGGCCCGCCGTTTCAGCTGGTCCGTGACGGTCGCTTCGGACGTCGAGCGTACCGAGCCGACTGGAACGACTTTGCTCCGCGCGTTGGGATCGCATATCAGCTGACGCCGAAGACTGTGATCCGCAGCGGCGCCGGAATCTACTATGTCCGCGACATTGGCAACGCCGTGTTCGACATTGTTCGGAACATTCCGTTCACCATCCGGCAGAATGAGGTAGCGAACAACCTGGTGCCCAACCTGACGTGGGCACGCCCTTTCACTCAGGCCGGTGCGCCGACATTCATCCTGGCCAATCAGTTTGACGAGCCAACCTCGTACGTAGGTCAGTGGTCGTTCGGCGTGCAACGTGAGCTGACGGAGAACATGTCGCTCGAGCTCACGTATGTCGGCAGCGCGGGCGTGCATCTGCGGAGGCTCCAGGTCTACAACAGCGCACACCCGGGCCCCGGTCCGACGAACAGTCGTCGTCCCT
>DASQEG010000962.1:0-1784 GCA_035633775.1 Bryobacteraceae bacterium | reverse complement strand
AAGACGTACAGGTTGTAAGCACCGGATCCTGAAGCGATCGGCTTGTCACCCTCGATCCTGTATTCATGGCCGCCGTACTGCCATCGCATGGTGCTGCCGCGAATTTCACCGGCTCGCTTCATCCCGAGATCGGTCCTGGCTGCAAGTGAGAAGACGAATCTTCCGTGGCCAGGCACGTCGATCCACAGGGCCTCGCCGGAGACCCCGCCCTGAGTGGATACCAGTTCCTTACCGTCAACGCTGAGCTTGGGAACGCTCAATTCGATGGTTGCGTCCTCCGGGCCGAAGTCCCGGGTAGCGCCGGCAGCAGTTGTATTACTTTGGCCACGGCTTCGGACGGTAAGGTACTCCGTCACCTTTTGGCCGGTGGACGAGTTCGCGAACAGATCCAGCGCCACGGTCTCACCTTCCCGCACCTGCATCGTGACCGGCTGTGCAGGCAAGGGCAGCGGAGTCCAGGCCGGCCCGCTGAAGAGTTTCCCGATCTGCTGGGGAGACATCGAGAGCGGGGCAAAGCGGAAGTTGAAGCGCCCGGCCCCGGCTGGCTCCACTGTCAGGTCGTAGCCGAAGTACTTCCGAGTGGTCATGTCGCAGAGGTGGCGCTTGATGATGTTGTTTTCGGTCAGGACGCCTCCGCCATGGCTCGTGATGGGCGGTGACGGCGGCTCAAGCCGAGTCTGGTACTGCACCCACACTCCATTGCTGCTGGCACTTCCGCTCTGCAGGTTTACGCAGAAGGCGGGCAAAGCCAGAAGGGCGAGACTAAGGAGTTTCATGGATGGTCCTCACAATCCGCGGTTGCAGCCGCTGTACATGCTCGAAATCAGAAAGGGTGACCGCCGGCGGCCGAAGCGCGCCATAGGCAATGAACAGCAACACGCAGGCAAGGGCGAGCGCAACCGGAACAGGTACCCGGATCTCACCCGAAAGCAGCCACCGCCAGAATGCCTGCTCGCGTCTGGGGAAGACACGATGTTTCAACGTTGCCGGCGCAGGCGGAGCCTCCCAGGCTCGCAACATCGCCTTCAATTCGTCATCGGTCATGAATTGCACTCCTGAGCGGCTCGAGGCTGCGCCGCAAGTTACTTCGCGCACGGTGCAGGCGAGCTTTGACGGCACCGACATCGGTACCCACCGCGCCAGCCGCCTCTTCCAGCGTCATGCCGTAGTACTCGGTAAGGATCAGCACTTCACGCTGTAGCGGCGGCAGTCCCTGCACCGCATAGGCGACCTTCTCCTGGATCTGAAAGTCGTTCGGCGGCGGGTCGACCCGAAAGTCCTCATCCTCGATCGATGTCCAGCGGCCTTCGGCCCGCCAGCGCTTCAGGACCAGATTCCGGGCGATGCCCAGCAGCAGTGCGCGAATGGAACCCCGCGCGGCGTCATAGCGCTGAGGTGCCTGGATCAACTCGACAAAACAGTCCTGCGCGATGTCCTCGGCTACTGCCGGGGAACCCGTCATGCGCCACGCAAAGCCGTACACCGCATCTTTGTTGGCCTCGAAGATGTGCTGGAAGTCGGTGCCCATTGTGGCGCTCAATCACAATTACCGCGACCTGCCAAAAAAGATACGCTAAAAAAAAACGCATCACGCAATCGTCATTCGACGGATATGCCGGTGTTATGGTCCTTTGCTAGCTTTCCGCTATGCGAAGTTCCACAGGGGCAGTTTGCACGGCCACTCTGTTCCTTCTCGTTACATTTCCCTGCCGCTCGCAAAGCGGTGTTGCGGTGGTTGAGGGCACCGTCCGGGATCAAACCGGAGGAATTATCAGCGGTGCCAG
>DASQEG010000961.1:0-12869 GCA_035633775.1 Bryobacteraceae bacterium | reverse complement strand
CTCGGCTGCGAACCCAAGTGCCTCGACAGCCTGTTGAACCCTGGCGCAAGCTGCCTGATGCAACTGCGGATCTCTCACGATTCCTCCCTTGCCGACTTCATCGCGGCCGGCCTCGAACTGCGGCTTTACGAGGATCACCATCTGACCTTCTGCGGTCAGCACCGGAGGCAGCGCGGGAAGGATCAGCGTAACGGAAATGAAGCTGACGTCGCAAACGCACAAGCTGCACGATTCCCCTATCTGCTGCGGCGTGATGTACCGTGCATTCGTGTGGTCATGGACGACGACTCGCGGGTCTGTCTGGATGCGCCAAGCGAGTTGCGAAGGCCCTACATCGACGGTGTGAACCCTAAGTGCGCCCCGTTGCAGCAGACAGTCCGTGAACCCGCCTGTGGACGCGCCGACGTCAAGGCAGATCCGGCCGGTCACAGCGATCCCAAACCGATCGAGGGCAGCTTCCAGCTTGAGACCGCCCCGGCTTACAAAACGGGTCTGACCCAGAAGGTCAATTGCGCAGTCCTCCCGAACGACCTGGCCTGGCTTTTCCACCTTCTGCCCGTCAACCAGCACCGATCCTGCGAGGATAAGAGCCTGCGCCTTGGACCTGGAATCCGCCAGTCCACGTTCTGTTAGCACCTGGTCGATCCGCCGTCGCGGCACCCTCATGAGGTGCGATGAACGATCAGATCGGCCAGTCGTCGGAGAGTGTCTGCGCGATCCCCCAAGGGCTCCAGAGCTGACCGCGCCAGTCGAAGCTGCTCTTCAGCCATGACATGAGACGGCTCCACCCCGTAGACCGCCGGAAAGGTGATTTTGCCCTGGGCGGCGTCTTTGCCTGCCGTCTTGCCGAGCTCTTCGGAAGACTGTTCTACATCCAGCAGGTCGTCCACGATCTGGAACGCAAGCCCCACATGCTCGCCATACCTTGAGAGCGCGTCGTACTGCGCTGGAGTGGCGCCTGCACATACGGCACCCATTCGTACGCTGGCGCGCAGCAGGGCTCCTGTCTTGGCCCGGTGGATCATCTCCAGCAGGTCGGGAGTGGGTGGCGCACCCTCACCTTCGATGTCATGCACCTGGCCCGCGATCATCCCTCGAACGGTGCCGGAGGCTGTTGAGAGCTCCCGGATGAGCGACACGCGCGTGCTGCTATCGAGTACGTCAACTGAGGACAGCACCTGAAAGGCAAGCGTCAGGAGGGCATCGCCGGCGAGAATGGCCATCGCTTCACCGAACACTTTGTGGCAAGTGGGCCGGCCACGCCGCAGATCGTCATTGTCGAGCGCAGGGAGGTCGTCATGGATGAGCGAGTACGTGTGAATCATCTCGAGCGTGCATGCGACATCGTCGAGGCCTCGTACCGTCGGCTGGACCGCGTCGGCTGCACTGATGCAAAGTGCGGGACGAATCCGCTTACCACCGGCGAAGAGGCTGTACCGCATCGCCTGGTGAATGCTTGACGGCGGGACGGACTGTGCGGGCACCCAACGCTCCAGCGCCTGATCGGTTCGGGATGTGAGCAGCGCCAGTTGCTCAGCGACGCTCATGCCTTCGATGGGCGCCATGGTTCAGGCACAACCTCCCTGCCGCGACGGGTCAGCATTTCGATCCTTGTCTCGGCCTCTTCCAGCTGCTTGCGGCAGGCTTCGCTCAGCTCCATTCCCTTGCTGAAGAGCTCGAGCGCCTGCTCAAGCGGCAGCTCCCCTGCTTCCAGCTGTTTGACCACTGCTTCAAGCTCCTGCAGACCAGCTTCGAAGCCTGGCAAGCGATCCTTCTCGCTTTCCGACATTGTTCCCATTCTAGCGGCTTGCCGCTGCGTACCGAGTAAGCCTGACCCCGCTGTGTCACATTGGAGTTTCATGCCGCCGCTTGAGCTTCTCTGCGACATTTGCGCCAGCTTTCATATGCGCGGTTATGCGTTCGGTTCGACGGGCAATGTGAGCATTCGCAGCGGCGGGGACATCTGGGTGACACCCACGGGGAGATCTTTACGGAATCTCACCCCCGACCAGCTCGCTTGCATAAGTGAGGAAGGATCCGCCCGCAACGCGAACGCGCCCTCAAAGGAGTCGCCGTTCCACCTCGCGGCGTATGCTGCTGCCGGAGGTCGCGCGGCTGCGATCGTCCATCTGCATTCTCCATGGTCAACAGCCATGTCCTGCCTTGCGGACCCGCAGTTCCCTCCGATCACTCCGTACTTCCAGATGCGGGTTGCGCCGCTGGCGGTCGTCCCGTATTACCGCCCGGGCTCGGCTGAGCTTGCCGCGGCTGTCGGCGCTGCAGCCCGCGACCATAACTGCATGCTGCTTCGCAATCACGGCATCATCTGTCTTGGTCGGACGCTGGAAGAAGCTATCGACCGCACAGAGGAACTGGAAGAAACATCGAAACTGCTGCTCACTTTGCGGGGCGAAAAGCTGCAGCTCCTCACAAACGAAGAGCTTACGGACATCGTCCGAACCTTCGGCGTGAAGTGAGATCGGGTTCAGAGCAGCCCTGCTACAATCCCGTATTCAGACCATGGAACGGGCAGGCAGGGTGCTTCAGAAACTGAAGCTGACCGGGCACGGAGTGTCGGACGAGCAGCTTGCTTGCGCAGCATGGGCCATTGCTGTGGGTAAGACGATTGCGAATCGGACCAGCGCGATCGCTCTCGTTCGGTCGCGCCTGGTTGTGCAGGTGGAGGACGCGACGTGGCAGCGGCAGTTGTGGACCCTGCGTGGCCAGATCCTTCGAAGGGTGGAGGAGGCTCTCGGGCGTGCTCTCGTCACGGAGGTGGAGTTCCGCATCGCAGGACCTCAGCGCAAGCCGGCCGGTACCGCCGTGCCGATTGCAGCTGCGCACGCTGACGAAGCTGATGCGATCTGCGACCCGGTGTTCCGAAACGTATACAAGGCAGCACGCAGGAAGGCAAACGCTTGAAGATTACTGAGCAGCAGGTGCGTACGGTGGCTGAACTCGCCAACCTCCGCCTGAGTAACGACGAAGTTGCTCGCATGCAGCACGATCTCGACGAGATTCTGCAGCATGTCGCCGCCATGGACGAGCTGGACACCTCGAACGTCGAGCCGATGGCGCAGGTGCTTTTCGATCACGACGAGAACGCCGCAATGCGGCCCGATCAGGAACACCGCCCGCTCGGGAGTGAGGCAGCTGTCCAGAACGCGCCGATGTCGGGGGGCGGTTTCTTCAAAGTCCCGCTGGTGATCGAGCGATGAACGTCGCCGCCCTGACCATTTCGGACATCCGACAAGCGCTCACACGAAGGGAATTCAGTGCGGAGGAACTCGCCAGGGAGGCTGTGCGCTTTGCCGAAGCGGAGAACCCCCGCACCAATGCGCTGCTGACGCTCTCGCCCGAGCGTGCCCTTACTGCTGCACGAGCCGTAGACGAGAAGCTGGGTCGGGGCGAAGACGCTGGAACGCTGGCCGGTGTGCCGATCGCAGTCAAGGATGTAATCAGCACCAAAGGGCTGCGAACCACATGCGGCTCGCGGCTGCTGGAAACCTATATTCCGCCGTATGACGCCACTGCGATCATTCGGATGGAGCAGGCTGGCGCAGTGATCATAGGCAAGGCCAACTGCGACGAGTTTGCGATGGGTTCCTCGAACGAGAACTCCGCGTTCGGGCCTGTGCGGAATCCTGTTGATCCCGAGCGGGTGCCCGGCGGCTCAAGCGGAGGTTCGGCTGCGGCTGTGGCTCAGGGAATAGCTGTGGCTGCACTGGGCTCGGATACAGGCGGATCGATCCGTCAGCCGGCGTCGTTCTGCGGCATCGTCGGGGTGACCCCGACCTATGGCCGTGTGTCCCGGTACGGCCTGGTCGCGTTCGCCAGCTCGCTCGATCACATCGGGCCGTTCAGCCGCAATGTTCAGGATTCCGCGACACTGCTGGCAGCGATCGCTGGTCGGGACACGGCAGACTCCACGTCGGCGCACGCGCCCGTGCCGGACTTTCCGTCGCTGCTGGACCGCGATGTCAGCGGCCTGCGCATCGGGTTGCCTTCGGAGTATTTCCGCGACTTACCAGCAGAAACGGGTGACGTGATCAGCAAAGGCATCGACAGGCTGCAGAAACTCGGGTGCCGGCTAACCGAGATAACGCTGCCTCACACGAAGTACGCTGTGCCGTGCTACTACATCATCGCCACTGCCGAAGCAAGCTCGAATCTCGCCCGCTATGACGGTGTCCGGTTTACACGGCGCACAGCGGAGGCCGGCAGCCTCACCGATATGTACCGCAACACCCGGGGCGAGGGCTTCGGGACCGAGTGCAAACGGCGCATCATGCTTGGAACGTACGTCCTTAGTGCCGGTTACTACGACGCGTACTACTTGAAAGCGCAGAAAGTGCGGGCCCTGATCGCCCGCGACTTCCAGCAAGCCTTTGCCACTGTGGATGCCATCGTCACGCCTGTAACGCCGACTCCCGCGTTTCGCCTTGGCGAGAAGACGTCCGATCCGATGGAGATGTACCTCTCAGATATTTACACCATTACGTGTGATCTTGCAGGCATTCCTGGCATGAGCGTGCCCTGTGGACGCACACCGGCGGGGCTGCCCGTTGGCATGCAAATTCTTACGAAGCACTTCGATGAGGAGGGCATGTTCCGTCTTGCACATGCCTTCGAGCAGACTGGCGGCACCGACTAACGCGAAGTATTCTCCACGCCCCGCATGGCCGAGTCAGTGCGACGAACCTAAGCGACCGAAGCGGCCGCACTTTTTCCGGTGCGGCAGGCGGCCAGCGCGAGCAGCGGAAAATACTGCCGGTACAGGTGGTACGTGAGGTAGAACACGCCGGGAAAGCCGGTCCCTGTTGTCTGAGGCTCATCCCAACTGCCATCGGCCTTCTGCGTACGGAGCAACCAGTCGAGCCCGCGTCGGATTGCTCCCGATGAGCCTTCGCCTGCAGCAATCAGCCCAAGCAGCGCCCACGACGTCTGCGATGCAGTAGCGGGACCCGCGACGAAGTGATGACTGACGTAGCTCGCGCAACTCTCACCCCAGCTGCCATCCTCGTTCTGGGTGCGGGCGAGGAACTCCCCGCCTTTGCGAATGGCTTCCTCAGCGCGCAGCGATCCCGATGCTCTCAAGCCGCGTAAGGCCAGAAAGGTCCCATAGATGTAGTTGACGCCCCAACGGCCGAACCAGCTCCCATCGGGCTTTTGCTGGTTAAGCAGGTAGTCGATCGCACGTTCAATTGCCGGATGTGCCGGTGTGAAGCCGCGCTTGCACAGCGCCTCCAGAACCCGGCCGGTGATATCCGGGCACGTTGGGTCCAGCATGGCGTTGTGGTCAGCGAATGGCACCTTGTTGAGTACCTGCCAGTTGTTGTCAACGTCGAAGGCCGCCCAGCCCCCATCGGCTGATTGCATGCCAAGGAGCCACCGGATCGCGCGGTCCTCGGCAGCGGCCTGCTTGATTGGATCGCTGGCCCGCGCGTGCTGCAGCGCGAGCAAGACCATGGCCGTGTCATCGATGTCCGGGTAGTACTCGTTGTTGAACTCGAAGGCCCAGCCGCTGGGGCGCAGATCCGGCCGCTTCACCGACCAGTCACCCTTGCGCCGGATTTCACGGGCCAGCAGCCAGTCTGCGGTCTCCGTCAGCTTACCCTCGGGTACCTGCCCCGACTCGCCCAATGCAAAGGCAGCAATCGCCGTGTCCCACACAGGCGAGAGGCAGGGCTGGAATCGCAGCGTATCCTCACGCTCCATGATCAGGCGTTCGAACTGCCACAAAGCTTCCGCAAAGTCCGGCTGATCCCGCTCATAGTTCAGAGCATCCATCGCCATGATGGAGTACATGATGGACGGGTAGATTGCACCGAGTCCGTCAGAGAAACGGAACCGAGCCAGCATCCAGTCTTCTGCCTGCCGGATCGCATTTCGGCGCACATAATCGAGGCCACGGCGCTCCCAGAGTTTCACGACGCGATCGGCGTGGCAGAAAGCGGCAGAGAACCGGTCCCTCCGCGGCATGGTGAGCTTCTTGCCCCGAACGCACAGCTCATCGAGCGAGAATCCTTCGGGTACCGGACGCACACCGCTGAGCGCCTGGACGATGCTTAATGGCACGATAATGGCGCGCGTCCACGATGACATCTCATACAGGAGATTGCCAGGGACGAGCATGATCTCCGGCGGCACGCTGGGCACATATTGCCGGGCGTAGAGGCCGAAGAAGCTGAGATTGATTTTGGTGTAGCTGTTGCAGGCCTGCAGTCCGCCGAGCGCCAGCACGCGGTTGCGCGCACGCGCCATCCGAGGCTCATCGGGATCGAAACCGGCGAGCTTGAGGGCAACGTAAGCTCGTGCCGTAGCGTTGACCTCTGCCGGACCTCCGGAGTGAATGTTCCATCCGCCATCCGGCAGCTGCCGCTGCAAGACCGAGGCTGCGGATTTCACCACGTGGGGGTGCCAGCGCCGGTGCCAAACCCCTTTTTCCGGGGGGTAGAGCCACAGCTGGAGCAGGATATAGTCCGACTCCAGTGTGGTGTCGGCCGTGAGTTCGCCGCACCAGTAGCCTTCCGGTGCCTGGAGTTCCAGAAGCTTACCGGCCGCGGAGGCTGTCGCGGCCTGAATGCGCTCCTGCATACGGCGGAAATCGCGAACCGCCAGATGCGCCTGAGCTTCCAACGAAGATGATGGTAGGGCCGCTTCGAATCGGCCGCTCATCCGGCGGCTCCTGCTGCCGGACGGCCGTGATCAAATTTAGACCTGCGTCTGCGGCATAAGGAGTACTGGGCCATCGATTCCCAGTATAACGATGAAATAACTCAGGAATATCTACTTGCCGGATTCCAGCACCGCAAGCCCCGCTCGAGCGATCTGAGCGTCCTGCACAGATTGCACTCCACTGACGCCAATGCCTCCGATAATGCGGCCGTCAACCGTGATCGGCAGGCCGCCTTCTACGGGCAGGGCGCCCGGCAAGCGCAGCATGACGGTACGTCCTCCAGCTACAGCATCCTCCATCGCTTTGGTCGGCCGCTTATACATCAGCGACGTCCGGGCCTTGCCCTGCGCGATGTCGATGGAAGCGAGCTGCGTCTCGTCCATGCGCTGCAGATAGAGCAAGTGCCCGCCTTCATCGACTACGCAGATAACCACGTTCCAGTTGTTCTTGCGCGCCTCCGCTTCGGCGGCCGCAGCGATCTGCTTGGCAGCCGATAGAGTTAACGCTTTGCGTGTGGCGAGCTCAGCCGCCGAGCACAAAGAGGCAACGGCGCAGAGTGCCGTGAGAACGATTTTTCGCATTCGGACGGATCTTAACAGATCCGGCTGGCGATTACGGTTCGAGAACAATCTTCATCAGGTTCGGCTCGTGTGAGTACAGCCGCTCAAACCAGCGCGCACCTTCTTCGAGAGGAGCTTTAGCGGTCAGCATCGGAGCGACGTTGAATGCTCCTGCACCCATCAGAGCGATGCACTGCGGATACTCGCCGGACGATGCGCAGGAGCCCTGCAGGCGAATCTCGCGTGTCACGACAGACTGCAGGTTCAGTTCTATCTCCGGGCGGATGTTTCCAATCAGAGTTACCGTGCCGCCCTTCCGCACAGAGCGCAATGCAGTTCGGACCGGCTCGGTCGCACCTACAGCCTCAAATGCGACGTCTGCCCCACGTCCTCCCGTCGCTTCGAGGACGTACTGCACTGGATCTGTCGTGCGGCCGTTCACCACGTCGGTGGCCCCGGACTTGCGCGCCATCTCCAGCTTGTGGTCCTCCAGATCGATCGCGATTACGCGAACACAGCCCGCAAGCTTCGCGGCCTGAATCGTCAGCGCCCCGATCATGCCGGAGCCGACGACAACTGCCGTGTCGCCGAGGTGGATCGGCGTAATCTCTACCGCGTGGAGCGCGACGGATACGGGCTCGATCATCGCTGCATGCTCAAAGCTGAGCGTATCGGGAAGCTTGTACACGATGTGCTGCGGAACAGCAACGTATTCGGCAAAGGCGCCGTTGCGGCGGTACTCGCCGCAGGATACCCCGAGCACCTGTCTGTTGTCGCAGAGGTTGACCCGGCCAGTACGACAGAAAGCGCACTTTCCGCACGAGACCATCGAGTCGAACGCTACTCGATCCCCCTCTGCAAGGCCGCGCACCGCAGATCCCGCTTTCTCGATGACACCCGAAGCTTCGTGGCCCATCACCACCGGCGGAATGCGGCGGCCGGTGGAACCATCAAACCCGTGCACGTCACTTCCGCATATTCCGCAAGCTTTCACCCGGATCAGCACTTCGTCTGGTGCGATCTCGGGCACGGGGAGATCCGTAAGTTCAAGCTTCTTGTACTCGGTGAGCAGGAGGGCTTTCATGGGACTGCCTCTATCATAAGCGGCTACCAGACGAAGCGCAGCGCCAGCTGTATGCGTCGCGATGCGCCGGCGGAGTTAGCCAGTCCGAACTGCGGACTCGAGAGCGTTCGCCACTCGTTGCCAGTCGCCGTCAGGAACGGAATGTTGAATACGTTGAAGAAGTCGCTGCGAAACTCCACGGTCCCTGTTTCGTAAATGCGGAACTCTTTTGCCAGCGACCAGTCGATGTTCACCAGACGACTCATTCGTTCGGTGTTCCGTCCGCACGTCCCGAAATTTCCAAGCAGCGGCTGATAGTAGCGGAAGCGTCCCGGCACGCCTGAGGTGCGCTCGGCAAGACTGGCAACCGTCGAAGGCTCATCGAATCGAAAGCTGTCCCCGCCGGCAAGACAATTGGCGCGGTTATTGTCACCGCCCTGAACGAGATTTCCATCCGCGTTCACATCCGTGATGCCGAGCCGGGGCCCTGCCAGGATCGTCGCAGGAATGCCGGATTGAACCTGGTTGATGGACGAGAAGACCCAGCCGCTCAAAGCCTGCCAGGCGATGCTCCTTCGGCCCGTCAAACCTGGCAGACGCCAAACATGAGTGAGCACGAACCGATGCGGAATGTCGTAGTTCGAGACTGCGCGTTCGCTGCTCAAGTCGAACTGGTTTTGCGCAAAGCTGGCGTCCGTGGTCTGCTGGCCGGGGCTGTAATCGCTGCTGTTGTCGATTGACTTCGACCATGTGTAGGAAGCATTCATCGTTAGTCCGCGCGAGAAGCGCTTGCGTAATTCTGTTTGCAGTGAATGGTAGATCGAACTGCCGCCTGAATGGACCAGATCGACGGCATTGAACCGCGGATCGATGCGCGTGTTGCCGGGCCCGTTCTGGCCCGTCACTGCGTCACGAAACCCGCCGGCGCGCACTGCTTCATCCGCCGCGCTAACTGCCGGTGCCGGGCGCTGCAGGACAGAGTTCGCCGGGCCGTAAACCGCCAGCGCTGTGCCCTTCGTGCCTACGTAGGCGACGTCGGCAATCCATCCGCCACCGATGCTTCGCTGGACGCCGATCTGGAAGTGTTGCGAATACGGATTGCGCAGCCGCGGGTCTGTGGTGACGATCTGGCCGAAGTTCAACGCGTCTCCGAAGGACCCGATCTGGGCTTCGAGGGAGCGCTGCAGCGGTGACGTGCCGGCCAGCAGCGCGTCGAGATTATTCACGCCGGAGATCTGGGCGCCCGCAAGGTCACCGGTATAGTTCACAGGTGGCGTGTACCGACCCGCCTGAAGACCGTTGAACAGCAACGAATCGTAGTAAATGCCGTAGCCGCCACGGAGCACCAGCGCCCGCCCGCCCGGGTTCCAGGAGAAGCCGAAACGAGGCGCGACCAAAGATCCATTGCTTTCGACAATCGGGCTCTCCGTACGGAATGCGCCCAGTGGTCCCGCACCCGCAGCGCCGACTGCCCCTCGCAGCTGCGGATCAAGCACGGCCATCGCTTCATTACGCTCGCGCAGGCCGCCCTGATACTCCCACCGAAGCCCGAAGCTCAGCGTCAGGGTCGGCGTCAAGCGAAAGTCGTCCTGCACGAAGGCACCATGGAAGTTCGTACGGAAGCCGCGATAAGTGCTCCCAAATCGCTGCGTGAAGTTTGCGAGTTCCCCATTCAGAAATGCGTCGAGAGATGTGAATGTGAAGACGCCGCGCCGGTTCGTGTCGTTGATGGAGTTGTCCTGGATGTGCCTCAGATCGAATCCTGCCTTGATGGCGTGACGCCCGTGCACGTGGCTCAGCGTATCGCTCAGCTGATACACATTGAAGATACGGCCCTGCGGCCAGTTGTTCACACCGCCGAAGCTCACCAGACCGGTGATGTTGAACCGCGGCGTCAGCACATTGTTTTCAGGGGTGAATAGCGCGCTCGAACGTCCATACGACGCGCGGAGTTCATTGACCGTGCGCGAACTCAGCACCAGTGTGTCGGAGAGCATAGCGTTCTTGCCGTCGGGATCGAATGTCGCGTCGAATCCCGGCAGAGTATTCGCGAGGCGAAGGTAAGAGCTGCTCGTGTGCTGGAAGTACCTGGCGGAAATGCTGTGCGATGGCGTGAAGTAGTGGTCGCCTCGCACCAGGAACATGTCCCCGGACACCGGGTTGGGCAGCTGCGAGGTCAACGTTCCCAGCGCAGCGTTTGGGCCTGGCGCGGTGGGCAATGGCAGATAGCGAGCCAGTAGTTCGCGTGCAGCCGCACTCGGCGCGCGCTCTCGAGTCGCAGCGGTCGGCAGGGTGGCGACTACCGTGCTGCCGGCACCACGAGTCTCGCGGCCTTCATAGCCCGCGAAGAAGAATGTGCGATCGCGCACGAGTCGGCCGCCGGCAACTACGCCGTAAATGTTCTGCTTCAGCGGAGTCGGTTTGCCAGTACGATCCAGATAGTCGCGAGCATTTAGAGCGTCATTCTGGAGAAAATCGTAAGCCGTTCCATGGAACTCGTTGCTTCCGGACCGGGTCACCATCAGGACTTGAGCATTGGATTTTACGCCGTACTCCGCTGCCCAGTTGCTCGTGAGGATGCGAATCTCCTGCAGCATGTCAGGCGAGGGTTGCGTGTTAAGGGCAATGCCGCCGAACTCCCAGTCGTTGGCATCGGTGAAGTCCAGCTGGTAACTGGTTGCTTTTGATCGCCCGCCGTTGGCTGCGACCTGACCTGCCTGAGCTCCCGCCACCGTGACCAGCGCTCCGCCGCGCGGACTAAAGGTGGGCTGCACGCCCGGTGCAAGCGAAAGCAGTGCGACAGCGTTTCGACCCAGATTGGGCAGAGTGTGCACCTCAAGGCTGGTCCGCGAAACAGACCGCACAGGATCCGCCGCGTCGAGTCCTTCAGCCGTGGCGACCACTTCGAGTGAGGTGCTGGAAGTGGCAGGCTGAAGGACGAAGGGCTGCGTCACCGTCTGGCTGATGCTGACCTCGACGTCGACGGCCACCGGAGCGAATCCGACCTTCTCGATGGATATCCGATACCGGCCGGGCGGCACGGCAGCGAACGAATAGCCGCCATCGGCCCCGGTGCGGAAGGTGCGCTCAATCGCAGTGCCTGCGCTCTGCAGTCGCACCTCTGTCCCCTCGACTGCAGCGGAGCTGGCATCCAGCACTGTGCCCTCAATCCGGCCCGTAGTGTACTGTGCGGATGCAAACAGGACCGTGAGGCACACCGCTGCGGTGAGGCGAAAGCGCATGTGCCTCCATCGTGGCAGACCAATGTCAACGGAGCATGAAAGCTCCTGCTACACGGGGATCAGCGCAATACCGATGGCATCGATGTAGTACCCGGTAAGGCCCTCGAAAGCTGAGTCCGTCCCGACCGCCGCCCAGAGTGTGGCTTCAGTGGACGATCGGACCGGAACCTGCTGGTACAGAACGCGATCCAGCATGACGAAGCCGACCGTAGGCAACTCGCACGGACGGCCGTTGGCCAGCGTCCCGAGCAGTTGCATGTCCCGGCCTCCGACCGACTGCTGGCCTTTATCCACCGTCAGGCGCACGTGCCCGTCGACCACCGTTGTGGTGGGCTCGGCGGCAAATACGCCGGCCTTGAGGTAAAGGCCTTCGCCTGGGGCACCGCCGACGCCGCTGCAGCCGGACGGCGAGTCCGAAGCCACGAGCACGTTCAAGTGAGCGATGTAGTTGCGCGACGGCTCCAGCCCGTGGCGTGAGTCGAGCTGCTTTCGGAGGTACATGAACAGATCATCGGACCGATTGTTGCCCTGGAGGTAATAGCCGCGGTGCCCCTGGGGCCTGCCAAGTTCGACAGGGAGCGGCCGGATCTCCGCCGCCAGATCGAGGTGGGACTGGCCAACCGCGTAATCGGCAAAGCCGGGCAGCCAGCCATGCGAACCGCTATTGAAGTTCCACCCGAGCATGAGAGTTCCTCCGGCCGTTCGCTCAACCAGAGCGCCGGGCGGCCCGGCCGCGAGCGCTGCCTGGCCAGCCTCTGAACCGAAGATTTTGGGTGTGGAAAGTCCGGCTGCAACCGCGCCGGACAGCAGCGTGCGACGAGTCAAGGTTCAGTCCTCCTGATGTTCAACGCGTCAAAGACTCCGGAACAGGCTCGTTTGACGACAGCCCTATCAATGGTGCAAAGGTGAGCCATAGAAAGATTGAATCGGCCAACAGCTTCGTTTTCCGGGCTTTCAGGGCCATAATGGTGAGGACGATTGCAGCTGAAGCAGCCTTTGCGATCCCCTGGGGAGTCGCTCAGGATTTTTGTCTCTGCTCGGGCTGCGAACGAAACCGAACGCCACGTGGCACGAGGAGATGAATGCAAAGTCCACTGCACAACCGGCTGACGCTCTCGTATGGGGAGCTCGAAGAGCTGAACCTACAGGCAAAAGAAGAGCGTAAGAACCGCACGCCCGAGCACCGGGTGCAGGAATCCCGCATTAAGTACCTGACGGATGAGAAGCGCGTAAAGGCCGTGACGGTGCTGTTCAGCGACCTCGAAGGCCGTTTGCACATGCTCGACTATGACAAGAAGTTCCTTGTCAAGAGCTGGGACAATCTC
>DASQEG010000960.1:0-6427 GCA_035633775.1 Bryobacteraceae bacterium | reverse complement strand
TTGTTTCCTACGGCGCGGCCGTCATTCGCCAGGACACGAACCGCAAGCTTGACGCGGCACGCTACGGAGATCAGGCCGGATACGACCAGCGGAACCCCTGGACCCTGGTTGCGAAGAACGCCGACGCAATCCGCGGCAAACTCAGGATTCGCATGGTCTGCGGAGAACTCGACGGAGCCGATCGCCCCGGAGGTGGGCTGTTTGCACTGAATACTGAGTTCAAGGACACCTTGCGCAAGCTGAACATTCCTGTGGAACAGGTACCAGTGCCTGGAGTCGCACACGACACAGGTGGCCTGTATGCGCGCGTCGGATTGGAGAGCCTAAACTTTATACAGGCGGGTAGGGCGAAAGCGGCTCCGTCGTCAACGCTGCTCGATATAGACCTCACAAAAGGTGAGCCTGAACTGGCGCTGCTTCGGACACGCGGTGGCGCGTGGAAGGAAGGAAGGAGGGTGACGGGAGACACGGACCGGATCTTCATCGACCTCGGCCGCGACATCACAAGTGGGTATGTCGAAGTGGCTGTCACACGCGAGGGACACCTCTCATTTGAGCAAAAGAAGCGGAACTGGTTTGGGCTCTCCGCGAGTCCTTCGATGAACCAGTCCCCGGGCGGCTACGCCCGTGCGGGAGGCGAGGGCTACGGCTTTTAGAAAGGTGAGATCTTTGCGGCTAATCAGGCGAACACTATCTGCGAAAAGAAGTTTGGCGTCGCTTCCGACTGGGTGCTGGATGGAAGAACCGAGCACATCGTACGCGCTGAAGTTCGCGGCAACGTCATGAGCTGGACACTGAACGGAACAACCGGCACGGCATGCGGCAGCGCTGCGGAGCCAGTGACGCACTTTCGCTATGTGACCCTCGGCGGAATTCTCGAAGAAAAGCTTGGATGGCATCAGGGGTCCCTGGTCGGCCTGACCGTCCGACGGATCAAGGTCGTGGCACAGCAGTGAGCGGAGCTGTCGCAGCGGCTCCGGCCAGTCGCTACAAGTGGTGGCTCATCGGCATGCTTTGGTTCACATGCTTCTTCAACTACGCGGACCGGCAGGCGATTTACTCCGTGTTCCCGCTGTTGCGGTCGGAGATGGGCCTCAGTGACGTTCAGCTCGGCATTATCGGCGGCTCATTCATGTGGGTGTACGCCGCTTGTGGTCCCGTCGCGGGAATCGTCGGGGATCGTGTAGAGCGTAAGACCCTGATCATCGGCGGCCTGATCTTTTGGTCGTTGATCACAGTTCTGACCGGGTTCGCTCAGAATTACTGGCAACTAGTGCTTGTCCGCGCGCTGGAAGGCTTTGGTGAAGCGTTCTACTTCCCTGCTTCGATGTCGCTGATCAGCGACTACCACGGCCCTGAGACCCGTTCCAGAGCGATGTCGCTGCATCAGTCCAGTGTTTACGCCGGAACAATCGCCGGCGGCGCAGTGTCAGGCTACATGGGTCAGCACTTCGGCTGGCGGTCCAGCTTCTATGTGTTCGGCGTGCTTGGAGTCGTGCTCGGCCTCGTGCTGCTCGTGCTGCTCCGTGAGGCGAAGCGCGGGCAGTCGGAAGCCGTCGGCGCCCACGTCGCCCTTGACTGGCGCAGTTCAGGAACGCCTCGCGCCATCCGACTGCTGCTGACGCACCGGATCGTTCTTGTGCTGATTGCGGTGTTCACCGGTGCGAACTTCGTCGCGATGATCTTCCTCACCTGGATGCCATCGTTCTTGTACAGAAAGTTCAACATGAGCCTCGGCATGGCCGGCCTGAACTCTACGGCGTGGGACCAGATGGCGTCGGTTGCTGGCGTATTGTTCGGAGGATATCTCGCCGACCGGTGGGCCCGCAGATGGCCTGGCGGGCGTATGGCCGTTCAGGGATTGGGTCTGCTTGCCGGCGTCCCTTTTCTGTTCCTGACTGGATGGACATTGTCCATCCCTGTGCTCGTGCTCGCGATGACGGGCTTCGGGCTGTTCAAGGGCATGTACGACGCGAACATCTGGGCATCCCTGTACGATGTGGTGCCACCGGAGCGGCGCGCGACAGCCGTTGGCTTCATGAACTCGATCGGTTGGCTGGGCGGGGGCTTCGCGCCGGTCGCTATTGCGTTCGCGTCGGGAACGTGGGGCATGAGTGCCTCGATCAGCGCCACCGCTGCGATCTATTTTGCATTCGGTTTATTGATGCTTCGCGGCTTCAGCCTGCAGAAGAAGACCGGGACCACGTCTTGAAGGAGATCTGGATGGCGAATATATTGAGCTCGACCGCTGGCGCGGTACGGGCACTGACTGAAGCGGACTTCGAGGAGCTTAGGTGGTTCAATTGCCCGACGATCTCCAACGCGGTCGAGAGTTTCGGCGTCCGGCCGCGTGAAGAGGGAGTTACCGACTCCCGCATTTGCTGCATCCTTCCCCCGGACAGGGTCGTCATCGGCTACGCCTGCACAGCAGTCATCGAATCCGCCAAGCCACCAGGGTTGCCCCGTGCTGTGAGCCGAACCGCATACTGGCGCCACACGCAATCCGTCGCAGGACCGAAGCTGACCGTTGTCCAGGATCTCAGCGAAAGTCCTGGGGGCGCATAGTGGGGCGAAGTGAACACGAGCATCCGCAAGTCGCTGGGCAGCCTCGGAGTGATCACAAATGGAACGGTCCGGGATATCGACGAGGTCGAAAAAGTCGGATTCGCCCTGTTCGCTTCCGGCCTTCAGGTTTCGCATGGACATGCGCATTTGGAAGACTTCAACGTTCCCGTGATGTTGTTTGGTATGCGAGTATCGCCGGGTGACCTGATCCACGCGGACAAGCACGGCGCGGTGGTGATTCCTCGGGAGATTGCACACGAAGCGGCTGCCGCCTGCCGCCGTGTTGAGCTTAACGAGAAGCCGATGCTGGCCGCCCTGCAAGCTCCCGGACCCGGTCGAGGATCTCGACAAGCTCATACCCGCCGGAATACTAAGACGTCGTCGAAGTGCGAGCAGACATTCGTGCAGGCGTCGCCGCAAGGTCGTTCCGACGATCTCTTCCATGGGCGTGCCCTTCTGCAAGAGGATGAACGGCAGCTTCTCCAGCTTTCGCAGCCGCATCTGCGGGGATGCACACGAAGTTCCATGTACGCCAAGCTTACATCCGATTGATTCACGATGCGTGAATCAATCTTCAACAGAACGTCATTGCTTGTGATCGCGACCGTTTCTATAATGCGGATGCACCTATGGCACCGATCAGAACCCTGACAATCGCACTATGCGCGTCGGTTGCCGTCGCCGCGCCGACCACCGTCCCGACGTATGGCATCTTCGAAGCCGAGTTTGAGTCCTCCGGGTCACGTGGCAATCCCTATCGTGAGACAACGGCGGACGCCGCCATCGCTCGGCCGGGTGGCACTTCCTGGTCCGTCCCGCTGTTCTGGGACGGGGGAGCAAGTGGAAGCTTCGGATAAGTCCTGACGTCCCGGGTAAGTGGTCGTACAGTGTATCTTCGGCTGATTCAAGGCTCAACGGTCGCAGCGGCACGTTTGAGGCTACCCCTTCAAAAAGCCGCGGAGGCCTGCAGACGGCAAAGGACGCGCCGGCGCATTTCGCGCGACAGAATGGCGATCGGTTCTGGTTTCTCGGTGACACCGCCTGGGGTTACTTCACAGACAGCCCTGAAGACAAGCACCATCGGCCCGAAGCCGAGAACTACGTGAACACCCGTGCCGCCGAAGGCTTTAACGTAATTCACTGCATGCTGATGAGCGAGCAGGGAGTCGGCAACAACAATGGATTACCGTTTACGAGCATGGCGGAAGAGCAGATCAACGTCGCCTACTGGCAGGAGGTCGACCATCGGCTTGCGTTTGCGAATAGTCGGGGCGTAACTGTAGGACTAGCCGTCGCGTGGGGTGACAAACGCAAGAAGGAGCCGTTCGCCTGGCGCATCTTCCCGGACGTGGAGGCTCGCAAGCGCTTCGCGCGCTACATTGCCGCACGTTACAGCGCGTACGACGTGTACTTTCTCGTGTCCGGTGAGTGGCACGGGGAGTTGCGGACGCGCGATAAAGCCGACCCCGAGACAGTCTTCCGTGAGTTCGTCGAAATAGGTTCGGCCCTTGATGCCGCCGATCCGCATAACCGCATGATCGGAATTCATCCAATGAGCGCGCACGGGAGCGTCCGCGAGTTTACAACCGCGCCTTGGATGTCGTTCGCGGATTATCAGCAGAACTATTCTGATCTGCACGCCAAGGCGCGGCTTTCACGATATCTGACGGGCCCCGTTGTGAATTCGGAGTATGGCTACTTCCTGCGGGATCAGAACGGCGACGGTGTTCCGGACAAAGACAACAGCTACACAATCGAAGACATGCGGTACGCCAGCTGGGACATCGCAATGGCAGGCGCTTACCTGGTGACCGGCTTCGGAAGTACTTACTTCGCAGGCTACCGTGACCCTGGCCCGTTCCATGTCGACAAGCCGGGCAATCGTGAATGGGGTTCGCAAGCCGGCCATCTGAAGCGCTTCTTCGAAACGCTCGAATACTGGCATCTCACGCCTGCCGACGAGGCGCTCGCAAGCAAGGTGCCCCGGCAGAACGACCGAACGTGGAAAGACGGCCGCGGACGCCGTCCACCCTCTGCAACTTACTGGGCGTTGGCACATCCCGGCCGAACCTACGTCGTGTATGCGAGAGGGACTGCCGAACCGATCGAAGTCGATCTCGGCGCTCGCCCCCGTGAGTACCGGATCCGCCGTTTCGATCCGCGTGCGGGAACCTTTGCCGACGTGTCCACCGAAACCGTTCAGGGTCGCTATACCTGGACACCTCCGGACGTCCAGGACTGGGTTCTGGTGCTTCAGTCAAAGCCCTGAGGAGTCGCCCTTGAGGTTCACCTTTCGGGCGAGCTGGCCTGCGGTCCGGCACCGCTTCCCTGCCCTTTCAAAAGAAGCACCCAGTCGTTTGCGTCTGGAGCTTCGAAACGCCCACGCCTTCCATGCGCTGGCGCCTGCTTTCCCGTGCGAGGATCATACCAGTGTGCTTGCGAGTAACGTGCAATCGCATCGTCTCGCAATGCGATCACTGACCCCGTGGGTGCGTAGGCAATGAGCGCGAGGTCCGTGCGTGCAGCTGAGACGTACGCGCCGGCGTTGGCTTCACCTGGCTGCGCAGCTAGCGCGTCGTGAGCCGGCCTGAGCTTCCACCACTCCACGGAGTGCATCAAGGTCTTCAGATGGAGCATGTGTGTGCTGCCGGGCAGGCGCATCGCCTCATTCCACGCGGGAGCTATGCCAGTACCGGCATGGTTAAGCGGCTCCGTGCGCTGAGTTTCCCAGCTCCAGATGCCGTGTGCTCCGTAAGTCACACCCGCCGGTGGCGCACTGAGAACACTCCAGTAGGCTGCGCGACGGACGTGGAAAGCATCGAAGTAGTGAGTGGCTCCGGCGACGCGGCTCCGGTGCGCCTCATAGTTCGGTTCGAGGTTTACATTGGGAATCGGTCGATCCCTGCGCCAGCTCGTCGCTGGTGGGCCTGTTGTCAGCCAGCGAAGATGCTGTTCGTCGTCACGGTGGCCGCTCTGATAGCCGTTGAAGTGGAACCATGGCTCGCCGGCAAAGGTGTCCGTCAGCCAGCTCATCCGCGCAGGATGCATACTCGACAGACGGTGCGGATGCGCTTTGGTAAAGACGGCGCGGCCGAGTTTCTTCCATCGCTCCGCGGAGCCAACGTACTGTCCGTCACCGTTGAGGAACCAGACGATCTGATGCGCTCCCCATCGCGCGAGCATATGTCGCGCCAGTTCGATTGCGTGTTCGTCAGATAACGACACGCCCGGGTTGAGTTTGGGCTGACTTGTGTGAGCCCACAGCAGTATGGGCGCGGCCACCATGCCAGCTTCATTGATGGCATCGACAAAACCATCCAGCCGCTGGAAGAACGCAAGGTCAATCTGAAGCTTTCCCGTCGAATTCACTCTGTACGGCACACGCCCGGTCGCGTCGCCGACCGCTGCACTCCACTGAGTGGTGACGAACTGGATGACATTGAACCCCTTGCTTTGACGGTCGGACAGAAATGCCCGCCAGTCACGCATGTCCGCAAGCAGCGGACCGTTCCAGACAGTGTCGCCCAGCCAGAAGAACGGAGTCCCATCAGCATGAAGAAAGTGGTGCCCTTCGGTCGAGATCTTCAACGGACCTCGCTTCAGGAGTGCGTTAGTGCCAGCGTACGGTACACACCTCAGGAGACCGGCCACCGAACCAGCACTGTACTGCCATTCCCCGGTCTCGTCGGGCGAGAATCGCACGCGCCACACGGCATCCCCATCGACGAAGGTCGGAAGCTCAACGCGCTTGCCCGAAGGCGCGGTGAAGCTGACATGCTCCACACGCTTTGTGAACGCCGCTTCGAATCGGGTGAATCGTTCCACGCGGGGCGGAGCCAGATGCGTGGCGAGAAAAGTATCT
>DASQEG010000959.1:0-4402 GCA_035633775.1 Bryobacteraceae bacterium | reverse complement strand
AGGTTGGGTTTGCTGAAGCAGTTTTCTGAGTGAGAAGATCGCTTGACCCTGCACCTGTTACGCCCACCCCGGTGACTGCAGATTGGAGGAGAAAGTTTCTCCTCGAGTTGTCCTTTGAGTGTTCCATTTTGGCTTCCTTCTCGCAACCATGTGCCCTGGCGTCAATGTCCCGCGGTCATTGCGCCGTCGACCGTCAAAGCCTGACGCGCGACGTAGCTCGCGCCCGGACTGCAGAGCCAGACCACGGCCGCGGCTATCTCCTCCGGCGTGCCGGCGCCGCCCATAGGAGTGCTCTTCGCTGCTTCGGTGTATACGTTCTCGTCCCCTTTGAAAACGCCGCGTCCTACTTGCGTATCGATCAGCCCGGGATTCACTGCATTCACGCGGATTCCCCGCCCGACGTATTCGAGAGCGGCTGTCCGCGTCAGCCCGATCACGCCATGTTTCGACGCAATATAGGCCGCTATGCCGGGGTTGCCGCCCAACGCACCCACGGACGCGTTGTTGACGATTGCGCCGCTGCCCTGATGCTGCATCTGCTGCAGTTCATACTTCATGCAACTCCAGACCCCTCGCAGATTGATCCCGATGACACGGTCCCACTCCTCGCGAGTGCTGCCAGCGGTCGGGGCAAGGCGCGCCATAACGCCGGCGTTGTTGAACGCTGCATTGAGCCGGCCTAACTCGGCAAGGGTGTGGTCCACCGTCGCCGCCACTTGAGCGTCGTCGCTGACATCGCAGCCGATCGCTTCTACGCCTTGTGACCGCCGGCGGTGAGCCGCTCCGCGGCTGCCTTTACCTCCTCTTCTTTATGGTCCGCGAGCGCGACTGCCGCACCGGCCTCGGCGAAAGCGATCGCCGTCGCTAATCCCATGCCTGCTGCGGCCCCGGTGACAAGCGCAACTTTGCCGCTGAAATCCACCACGTTGTTTTCGAAAGAGTGGGTCGATGCGTACGTAGCCAGTAAACCAGTCGGCTGGACCCTTGGCTGACGGTCGTGATCCTGCTGGTTCGATATCCATGTCGTCTCCTCAGTGAGGCCGTTTCCCGAAGATGTCTCTCGCGAGCCCTGCGGCCGAGAATGCGTTCGGCCACCCCGCGTAGAACGCAAGGTGCGCGATCAGTTCTCCTGCCTCGATCTGCGTCAGTCCGTTGTCCATCGCCTTATTCAGGTGGTACGGAATCTGCGTCCACTGACCGGCCGCGATGAGCGCCGCGACTGTTACCAGGCTCCGGTCGCGCGGAGCCAGATCGGGACGGAGCCAAAGATCGCGGAACAGAACATCGGTTGTGTATTGCACGAGTCCGGGAGACACGTTCCCGAACTGCTGTTCAACGCTCGTCGCCCGTGTCTCTTCCGATTCTTTGTCGAGCGGAAGGAGTGCGGGCGAGGCCTGAGGAAGCTGATCCATTCCGATCTTTCTCACGGCGTAGACATCGCTCGCGACCTCGACTGCCGACATGCCGTTCGCCCAACCTGAGTAGAACGCCAGATGTGTGATGACTTCCGAAAGCTCGCGGGTTTTACGCCGTGATCGAGCGCGAGGTTCATCTGATACGCCATCTGGCCCGTCAGGTTGCGTGCGATCAAAGCAGACAAAATAACGATGCTGGCGACCACGCGGCGCCAGCCCAGGCCGCTTCCATAGTTCGGCAATGGGTCCTTGCGCGTACTTATCGAGTGCCGGCGCCACGCCACGGCTATTGTTTCGCGTCTGCATGCGTGTTGATTTCCTCCCGTCCGTCGAGTGGCTACCTTGAGCCCACGATGCGGAGGCCAGAGCGAGGGACGCGATCGCCGCAAACGTTTTGATACAAACACACAGGTCATTGATCTTGTACCCAACCCTCTTGAAGAGCTTCCGCGGTTGTGTTGAGTCGAACGCGGCGAGACGGCAGCGGCTACTCCACTTCAAAGGTGACCTTTACGCTTCCGGAACCGATTGCCTTCGTAAGGCCGGTCGTGTCTTTGATACGCCCGAGCCGTGTGTAGTCGTACGACGTCGGAAAGCTCTTGTAGAAAAGCACCAACGTGTTGTCGCCATAAATCATCAAATCGCCGCTCTGGATCGTTCGGGGATTGAATGCTTTTACGGGCAGAGAGTCTGACAGTTTGAAATACTTCTCGTTTCCGTTCAGCTCACTCATGTTGACGGTCATCGGCAACAAGGCTCTGAAAGCGCTTGCTGTGGCGTTGTCTTCTATTGTTGCGATGAAATGTTTTGAAGCGATTGTGAGTTTGATTTGCTTGCTCCTCGCAGCAGGAGTTGGAGTTTGTGCAGACGCGTGGGAAACGACTACGACAGCACCGAATGCAGCAAGGATCAGCGCAGTTCGCCGGCGCCGAAAATGCAGGCATTGTATACATTCTGAAGTCCTTCTCGGTCCGGAGAACGTGCAGCTCACCAGGGACAGTCCTCTATTTGGCCTCGTTAGGGGCGAAGCAGCACCTTGATTGCGCGTCGTTCATCCATGGCTCGATAGGCTTCCGCGACTTGCTCGAGCGGCAACACCAAATCGAAGACCTTTCCGGGATTGATCTTGCCGTCGAGCACCAGGTCAATCAGGTGAGGCAAGTAGCGTCGGACCGGAGCAGGGCCGCCATGAAGGCGAACGTGTGTGAAGAACAGTTGCGCACCATCAAGGCTCATCTCATGGGGCACACCTACGTAACCTACCGACCCACCGGGGCGAGTCGCCTGAACGGCCTGCATCATCGCTTCCTGCGAGCCGACGCATTCGAGCACTGAATCGGCGCCTACGCCTTGCGTCAGTTCCTTGATCCGATCGACTCCGTCCCCCCCTCGCTCCGTCACGATGTCCGTGGCGCCGAATTCGCGGGCGAGTTTCTGCCGCGAAGCGTGCCGGCTCATTGTGATGATCCGCTCGGCGCCCATCAGCTTTGCGGCCAACACCCCCATAAGACCGACAGCTCCGTCGCCGACCACCGCGACTGTGGCGCCGGGTTTCACGTTGGCTGCGTCGGCTGCGAACCAGCCCGTGCCCAGCACGTCAGATGTCGCCAATAGACTTGGCACCAGGTCGTCGGAGGGAATGCCGGGAATCCGTACCAGCGTCCCCTCCGCCTGCGGCACGCGCAGATACGGCGCCTGCGCTCGCAGCATGAACTCGCGATTAATGCACGAGGACTGGTAACCGTACACGCAGTGCGGACAGGTGTTATCCGATGTGGCAAATGAGCCGACCACGAACTGCCCGGGTTTGACGTTCCTTACCGCGCTGCCGACCTCCTCAACGAAGCCGCAGTACTCGTGTCCCATCGGCGTCGGACCGTCGATGGGCTGGACTCCCCTGTACGGCCACAGGTCCGACCCGCAGACACACGTCGCCGGCAGCCTGATGATCGCGTCGGTCGGATTGAGGATCTTTGGGTCTTCACGCTGCTCGAAGCGTACGTCACCCGTACCATAAAGAACTGTTCCGTGCATTGTCGTCCGTCCTGTCGTTAGGGCTGTCTGTACTGTTTGTCGCTGACTTTCTCCATCCAGTCCACGACTTTGCCGTTGAGGTGCTCATGTAGCGCAATGTGCGTCATGCGCGCCGTTCTCGTTGCCCCATGCCAGTGCTTCACACCGGGTGAAATGCGGACCACGTCTCCTGCCCGCATCTCCTGCACCGGGCCGCCCGAATGTTGCACCCAACCCGTTCCTGCAGTCACGATGAGCGTCTGGCCCACGGGGTGTGTGTGCCACGCGGTGCGAGCGCCCGGTTCAAATGTCACGCGCGCCCCGTCCAGCCGTGACGGATCAGAGGCCGAAAGCAGCGTCTCAACGCGCACGGAACCAGTGAAGTACCGGGGATCTCCCTCCGTCGGCTGCTTTGAACCGCTGCGCGATACCGTGACGTTCTGCGCGAGCATCGAGACGGAGAGGAGTATGATTGCGAGTATTTTCATTCCAAAAATTCCTTCCGTTATCCGGGCCAAGTGTACAGGTCAGCGGTTTCGGAAACTATCTTCAACCTGATTCGACGCCGGTTTATCAGAGCGGCTCTCTCTCCCAATCACAGGCTACCGATAAAGGGCTTGAGTACGCTTTCCCGATCCTGTCGAGTTTTTGCCTGATGCTGTCTGATAGACATGGGTTTGTGCACACAGGCCGTTTCCCGCAGTAAGCTGAGGGAGAGAATCAGCATGGCGAAACGCGCGTACGACGCTCCAGACCCAGCCGTGATCGAGACACGAAAGGCGCTCGCGCAAAACATTCTCACCCATACCCGTTCAGAAGGTGAAAGTAAGACGGCGGTAGACGGCCTCGATTTGTTTCGCCTTACGCGCCCGAGTACCTGCCGACCTGCAATGGTCGAACCGAGCTTTTCGGTCTTCGTACAAGGACGGAAGGCCATCAATCTCGGTGGGACGCAATACCTGTGCGGTGAATCT
>DASQEG010000958.1:0-4209 GCA_035633775.1 Bryobacteraceae bacterium | reverse complement strand
GGCCAGCCCTTGTTCGCGGTCCCCAGCAACGTCGGCCCAAGAACAATGCCGAACTACCCCGGCCTGGCACAGCAGGGGATCTACAGCGTCAATAATGGCGTTCGAGTGTTCGCGGGAACCGTTGACGATCCGTTCTGGATTGATGTCGGCGCTGCCCTGGATACCTTCAACTTCCGTGCCGCTGCCGGGGGCGGCGTGTTGTCACCGGCAATGGACGCGGCTGACAACACAAACTTCGCGCCGGATCAGTTGTCCGGCTTTAACGTGAATACAATCGCCATCGAAGTTCCGAAGTCGATGCTGACGCGAACTGGAAACGTGGAGGCGGCCTCGAGCCCGGCGGCAACGATTGGGGTTTTCGGGACGACAGCACGCGCCCGACTGACGGTCCGCCGAGCACCGCTGGCCGCCCAGGACTCCGGGTCTTTTTCGCAGATCCAGCGAATGGGCAATCCGTTGATCAACGAGTTGCTCATCGGCACAGGGTTTAAGGATCGCTGGAGCATGAGCCAGCCGAAAGACGACGCGCAGTTCGCGAACATGCTGCTGGATCCTCTTTTGGCACGCGCATTCAACGCGCTATTCGGCATCAACGTCCCGCCGCCTCCCCGAACGGACCTTCTACCGCTTGTCAAGTACCTGCCGCCGATCGCGGCGCCAAATACCCCGGAAGGTCCAGTAGCCGACCTGCTTCGGCTTAACACAGGCGTCCCGTCCACCGGGGCCGGTGCGAGGAGAAGACTGGGTGTACTTGCCGGGGACCTGGCCGGTTACCCGAACGGTCGCCGTCTCAGCGATGACGTCACGGATATCTCGGCCCGCGCGGTCGCGGGAGTGTTCAACCCTGCGTTCAACGTTTCGCCGAACAATCGCATCGGTGACGGCGTGAATACGAACGACAGGGCGTATCAGGAAACATTCCCTTACGTCGCATTCGCGCATGACGGACGCAATCGTCGCCACCTTGATCCGGGCGAGCCTGGCTGCACAAAGGGTGCAGGCAATCCCTGCCCAATCAACTAAGCTGTTCCGCAACTGGCCGCATAGTGCGGCCAGTTGCCTTCCCCGACGGAGGATCGTCCATGAAATTCAGATTGTGCCTCTATGCCGTGGCACTGACCGTTATGGCGCCTTATGCTTCGGCGCAGAACGAAGCATCGACCGCGACTCCGGCCGAAAGAAGAATCAAGGCGGCAAGGGCGTCAATTGCAAAACACCCGACGCATGCAGACGCACACGCAGATCTCGCATTGTCTCTTGCGATGCGGGCGCGAGAAACTGCGGACACCGCCTTCTATGACGAGGGGCTGAAGGCCGTCGAGCAGGCTCTTGCGCTTGACAAGGCAAACTTCGCCGCTCTCAGGGCGCAAGCCTGGATCTTACTGGGCAAACATGAGTTCTCGAAAGCCCTTGCCGTCGCAACCACCCTCAATCAGCGGTCCGGCGATGATGTGATGGTGTACGGCTTTCTCTCTGACGCCCACACCGAACTCGGAAATTATAGTGAAGCGGAGAAGGCAACTCAGTGGATGCTCGATTTGCGTCCCGGCAACATTCCCGCGCTGACGCGGGCTGCACATCTGCGGGAACTGTTCGGAGATCCGGAAGGAGCGATCGAACTGATGCAGATGGCCCACCAGCAACTCGCGGAGTCCGAAACAGAAAACCGGGCGTGGGTGCTGGTGCAGTTGTCCCATCTCTGCCTTATGCAGGGCAAGATTGAAGACGCAGATCGCATGGCAAGCCAGGCATTGCGTGCCTTCCCGGGGTACCATTACGCGCTCGGACAAATGGCGAAGGTTCGCCGGGTTCAAAGGCGCTACGCTGAAGCGGCAACTCTGGAACAGAAGCGCTTTGATGCGGCACCGCATCCGGAAAATCAGTTCGTGCTCGCACAGAGCCTTGAACTAGCAGGACGAAAGGTGCAGGCGAAACGAGTCTTTGCAGAGTTCGAGAATCGTGCCCGTGCTGAGATGAACGGCCCCGACAACGCGAACCACGAACTTATCTTCTACTATGTCGATCACGCCCGCAAGCCGCTGGAAGCACTGAAGGTCGCACGCCTTGAGTTCGCGCGGAGGCAGGACGTCCACACACTGCACGCCTATGCATGGGCGCTGCACGCCACCGGGAAACACGCCGAGGCCCGAAAACATCTGGAACGCGCGCTCGCCGTCGGCATCCGCGATGCAGAACTTTATCGGCACGCGGCTCGAATTGCAGGCGCCATGAAGGATGACGCAGGGGCAAAATTGTATGGACACAAAGCCGCCGAGCTCAGTCGGACTTCAGAGATCGCTCACGTCAGCAAGCAGAAGCTCCCGGCTTACTAATCTCGCGCGGCATTGGGGGCCAGTCACTGCAGAGGACCTCTGACACATCGCCTATGGAGTGACGTCTGCAGTACGTGCACTCCTACTCGGCGAAGCTCTTGGTGGGCGCAGAGCAGCGGAGTTCGTACGCTATGCGCCCATGACAGAGCACATCAAATCCTCCATTGAGTTCCTCTCAGTTGCCATTGAGGCCGTCGCGGCCTTTCTAATCGCCCTCGCTGTGCTCCCGGTCATCGTACGTAGCCTGCAACAGTATCTGCCCCGCCGTAGCGACGCTGCAACCCGAATGGACGCGGTGCTCGAGTCGCGTCTCACGCTCGGACGCTGGCTGGCCCTCGGTCTGGAACTGACCCTTGCGGCCGACATTCTCCGCACAGCTGTTGCTCCAACCTGGGACGAGATCGGTAAGCTCGCGGCCATCGCGACTCTCCGAACTGCCTTGAACTACTTCCTGGAGCGGGAAGTACGTCGCGAAGAACAGACGCAAACTGCACGGCCGAGGCCGCGAGACGAGTAACGCCTCTACGGTCCGACGGGCGCCTCCGAGCGGGGCAGGTTCTCACGGAACGCATCGACAATCGATATCCCGAACTGATCGAGCAGCGTGCCCGTAGCGCGCTGGAGAGCGGCTCTGGCCTTCGCGTAATCGGACAACGCCACCACTTCGGTTTGCTGAGCGACGGCCAGGTCACGCTGATACTGAATCACCAGAAAATTTGTGGATGCGCCTACGGCGTACCGCTCGCGCTCGGCGTCAAGCGACTGCTCCTGCAAAGTTCTGGCCTCTAAAGCCGACTGCAGCGCCGCACGGCTCTGCTCCACGGCAATGAGTGCGTTGACGATCTCGACGCGCAACTGCTTTTCCAGTTGCTGCGTTCGTATCTGCTGCTGGCGCACGGCGAGCTGGTCGCGGGCGTGATCGGCACGGGCTATGCGGTTCAGGATGGGTATTGTTAGCTGCACTTCGGCGCTGTAGTCAGGGAATCGTGCTCCGAACAACTGGCTAATGCCGGTCCCGAATCCGCCGATGAACGCCGGGTCCGGCTGTCGAAGGGACGTACCTGTACCACCGCCGGTGCCACTGGCCGGGGGAAGCGTGTTAACTGATCCGACGAGCGAACTGCTGCGCGCATTCACGACCAAATCGAGTGCCGGCAGCAGGGAACTCCGCGACCCGGTCAGCGCAATGCGTGCGTTTTCGGTTTGCAGCCCCGCTTGCAACACCTCCGGGCGGCGGCCTCGCGCAGTCTCCACAAGGTCCTGAATCGGCGTTACCGGCTCCACATCCGGGCTGGGTATGTTGTCCGTCGCAACAACGCGAACAGTCATCAGACGCGCCGAATCTACGGTGCCTCTCGTCAGGTAATCCTTCAATATCGTTTCCTGCTGGCGTAGGCTGGTTTCGGCGACCGTCAGGTCCCGCCGCGCGCGGGCTACTTCGGCTCGTGCTCGAGTTACGTCGATGGGCGCGAGAGTACCCGCCTGCTCCTGTTGAATGTTCTCCGCCAGCAATCGCTCGGCAAGCGCAAGGGTCTGACGCTGGACAGCTGCCTGGCCTGTCAACGTCACGAGATCCCAGTAGAGCCGGGTAACCGTATAGGCGGTTGTGGTTACCTGCTGTTCAAACACCAGATCCGCAACCTGCCTGTTGTTGTTGGCAATGCGGATGTAGCGATTGTTGACTGCCAGACCGAATCCCCGGAGCAACGGCTGGACGTAACTCAGGGCGAGGCCTCCCGAGGTTGCAGGATTGATGTCGGCTCGAAGATTGTTCGTGTTCTGGCGAGTCGTATCGAACCCTGCCGACGCGGTTCCGCCAAGCAGGAACCCCTTCTGCAGACGGAGGTCGCCGCTTCCGGAGGTGGCCGTTATGGCG
>DASQEG010000957.1:0-8760 GCA_035633775.1 Bryobacteraceae bacterium | reverse complement strand
GGCCGCGTGGATTGGCGGACATCAACAACTAACGTTGTTGGCCAGCCCGGCCCGGAAGCTTTATTCTGCTCCGGGGGAACCAGAAAGCGCTTTTCGTGCCCGGCTTGCTCTCGCTATGCGTGAAGAAAGCGATTCAGCCCTCGCGAAAATTCAAGGTAAGTACGCCACCAGGATTGCTGCGCTGCAGGATAAGGTTCGGCGTGCGGAGCAGGCGGTCGACCGCGAGCGTGAGCAGGCCCGAGCCCAGCAAATGAACGCCGCCCTGAGCGTTGGCGCGGACCTGCTGGGCGCCTTCTTCGGGCGACGGAAGATGGTAACGGCAGCCGGGTCGGCAATGCGCGGAGTGGGTCGGGCAGCACGCGGGAGCGGCGACGCGTCCCGAGCAGAGGAGAACTTCGCCGCAGCTCAGGCGCAGTTGCAGACGCTCGAAGAACAGCTGACAGTGGAGTTGCACGAGATCGGATCACGATATTCTGCAGATCACGAACCTGTGGACGAGCACGCTGTGAAACCGAAAAAGACGAACGTACAGGTAAAACTGTTCACGCTCGCATGGGTTCCGTACAGACGGGAAAACGGATCGTTGACGCCGGCGTGGTCGTGATGAAGATGCGCCTCGGGAAAGTGCCGGCCGAGGTAAACTGAGGGTTTGCCTCAACCGGCAGTGACGGTGGTTATACCCACCCTGGCGGCGGATTCTGCGCTGTTGGATTGTCTCCGCTCGCTGGACTTACAGACGTTCCGGGACTTCGAAGTGATCGTAGTGGATAACAGTGGAATGCGTGCAGCGCGTGCGCTCGGTGTCCGCGGAGCCAACGTGCGCATCATCGAGAACGCATCCAACGCCGGTTTCGGCGGCGCTATCAATCAGGGCTTGCGTGAGTCCGAAGCGCGCTGGCTGGCAACTCTGAACGACGATGCCGAAGCCTCAGCCGGCTGGCTGGCGGAGATCGTCGCAACCGGTGATGCTTCGCCCGATATCGGGATGGTTGCCTCGCACGTGCGGCTGGATGATGAGCATCTGGACTCCGCAGGAATGCTGATCGCGCGGGATGGCTCCAGCAGACAGCGGGGTCATCGTCAACATCCGTCCAACTGGCAGGCAGCCGACGAGGCTCTGCTGCCCAGCGGGTCCGCGGCGGCTTACCGGCGCGCCATGATGAACGACCTCGGCGGCTTCGACCAGGACTTCTTCCTGTATTGCGAGGACACCGATCTCGGCCTGCGAGCAGCATGGCGAGGTTGGCGGTGTGCTTATGCCCCGCTCGCGGTTGTGCATCACCGCTACTCGCATTCCGCAGGTCGGGCTTCGAAACTGAAGGCCTGGTATGTGGAGCGTAATCGCGTCAGGCTCGTGTTGAAGAATTATCCTTCCCGCATGTTGCCCGGCGCGCTGTTCACTTCGATGGTCCGTTACCTCTGGCACGCGTTCTACCTTATTCACGGATCGGGCACGGCCGCTCAGTTCCGGCAGAGCGGCGGCAGTGGCATGCTGTTGCCCTGGTATGTGATCAAGGCCCACCTCGATGCTGCGGTCCGTCTTCCGGTTCTTTGGGCGCAACGCCGCGGTATTCGCCGAACCGCAAAGATCAGCACGGCGCAGTTCGCATCCCTGCTCCGCGCGCATGGAATCTCCGCCCGGCAGGTGGCCGCACTGTGACGGTGAAACCCGGGCCCGACGGGCTGCTCATTCTGATTCCGTGCCTCAACGAGGAAGGTGCAATCCCGCAGGTCATCGAAGAGGTGCACCGGGTCCTGCCCGGGGTGCCTGTCCTCGTCGTCGACGACTGCTCGGCCGATGCAACAGTCAGCGTGGCGCGAGAGGCCGGAGCCGCGGTCCTGTGCCTGCCTCATCACCTGGGGCTGGGCGGGGCAGTTCAGGCTGGCTACAAGTTGGCGTTCGAGTCGGGGTTCCGCTTCGTCATTCGCGTGGACGGCGATGGCCAGCACAGCGCTGAGGACATCCCCCGGATCTTCGAGGTGCTGAAGCGATCCGGTGCGCAGATGGTCATCGGTTCGCGTTACATCCGGCGTCAGCGGAACTACACCAGTTGGGTTCGAGGCTTCGGAATCGTTGTGTTTCGATCCCTCCTGCGCCCTGTGCTCGGCCGCTGGGTTTACGACCCGACATCGGGGTTTGTCGGCGTGAACCACCAGGCACTGCAGCTGTTCAGCCGCAGCTTTCCGCTGGAATATCCGGAGATCGAGGCCCTGGTGGTGCTGCAGCGAAAGCAGTTTCGCTTTGAGGAGGTTCCGTGCGCGGTGCGGCCACGCATGGCTGGCCGGAGTTCCATAACTGCGGTGCGGTCCATCTACTACCTCCTCCACGTGATGCTTGGAGTGCTCGTCAACATCCTCCGCTGGGAGAGGCGCCGAAAAGCGCCGCCTCCGGCTTTGATGGAACAGTCTGAGGAGCTTGAAGTAGCGCCGCCCCTGCCGAGTCCCGCTCAGGTGCGCCAGCAGGAACAGGCGTCCTCGGAGGCAGGGGGCTAAACCATGGACCGGCTGATGAACGTGCTGACGGGGTTTAGCCTGCTGTTGATCGCGCAGGTGCTTATGAGTGTTCGCAGGGAGCACATTCGAGTCGAGTACTCCGTCAGCTGGCTTGTTGCGGCGGTTATTCTGCTGATCGTTTCCCTGAACCGCCCGCTGGTCGAATCGCTCGCAGCCGTGCTTGGGGTCGAGCACCCACCGGTTGCTATCCTGATGATTGTCCTTTGCGTGTTCCTGGTCGTGTTCTACCGATTCTCAATCCGAATTTCAGCGCTGAAGGACGCCAACATCGCACTTGCGCAGCGCCTGGCAATTCTCGAATATCAGGTAAAGTCTCTCGAACATGAGCAGCAGGAAACGGCAAACCGCTGAGCGGGGCGAAGGCCCTCCACCGCGCAAAACCGCAACCGCAGCCGCTGACCCGACCCTGCAGGGGCGCAGGCTTCAGGCGTGGATGATTCTCCTCGCGGCACTGGCCTCGATCTTTGTCGCGTTTGAAGTTTACGGTCCGGCTCTGAACGGCGAGTTCCTGTTCGACGACGACTATCTTCCATTTCAAGTGCCCGACATGCAGAATGCGCCGCTGCGGGCGTGGCTGGGCGTTCGTCCGGTGCTGATGATCAGCTACTGGCTGAACTATCAAAACTCAGGCTTGGATCCTTGGCCGTATCACGCGGTCGGCGTCCTGTTTCATGGGCTGAATGCGGTGCTGGCGTGGGTGATTGTACGGCGGCTGCTGTCACGTGTTGGTGAAACGGGAGCCACGCGTGAGACTCTCGCGGGCTTCGCCGGAGCGCTGTTCCTTCTCCACCCGGTGCTGACCGAGTCTGTCGCGTACATCACCAGCCGCTCGGAAACAATGAGCGTGTTCTTTTTTCTCGCGGCATTCGCGGTGTTCCTCACGCGGCCGACCGACGTGATCTCGTGGGGTCGAACGCTCACTGTACTCGTGCTGTTCGGCGTAGCGTGCACGGTCAAGGAACACACCACCGTACTGCCCGGACTCTTACTGCTCGCAGACTACTTCTTCACAACCCCCTACCGACTGGAAGGCATCCGCAGGAACCTTCGCCTCTACGCCCCGATCGCGGTGGGGGGCGTTCTGGGCGTAATTGCCGTTGCGAGGGTGCTTTCCACCGCCGATTCGGCGGGATTCAAGATCGAAGACTTCACGTGGTATCAGTACCTGTTCACACAGTTCCGCGTGATCTGGACCTATCTGCGGCTCTACCTCCTTCCCGTGGGCCTGAACGGCGACTGGTCATTTCCCGTGTCACATTCGCTCATGGAGCACGGTGCAATTGCGGCACTCGCGGCACTCGTCGGAGTCTCGGTGCTCGCGTGGATGTATCGCCGTGAGTATCCGCTTGCCGCATTCGGCTGGTTCGGATTCCTGCTGCTGCTGTCCCCGACATCGTCAGTTGTTCCGATCCGTGATGTGATTGTGGAGCGCAGGCTTTATTTACCCTTCGTGTGTCTTTTGGTAATTACGGTTGAGTTCCTCCGTCGCTGGCGCGGCGGACATACCCGGACCGCGGTGCTGAGTGTTTTGCTGGTTGCGTGCGCCGTTGCAACGTATGGGCGGAGCAAAGTTTGGACTGACCCGCTGACGTTCTGGACCGACGCAACGGCCAAAGCTCCTGACAATCCCCGGGCTGTGTTTCAACTCGCTTATGCCCAATGGAAGAATGGCGACTGTTCCAGGGCCGACGCCAATTATCAGCGCGTGGCGAAGTTGCAGAAACCGGACGAGCGGCTGCTGGTTGACTGGGCACTCGCCCTCGAGTGCCTGAACAGACCCGATGACGCGGTCGCGAAACTTAGGGACGCTGCGAAGATCGCACCAACTGCGCTCGTATATGCACAGATCGGTATGATCTACGGCAAGCGAAACCGCCAGGAGGAAGCGCTGGCCGCACTCGCGGAAGCCGAGAAGCTCGACCCGCGGTTTGAAATGACGTACGTCTACCGCGGCAACATTCACCTGGCTCGCGGAGAGCCGCAGATTGCGGCAGGCTTCTACCGGCACGCGCTCGCGATCAATCCTGGCAACGAGCCCGCACGCACAGCGCTGGAGCAGGCTGAACGGCAGTTGGCGCAAGCAGCACGCTGACAAGCGATGCGCATCGGCGTCAACGCGCTGTACCTCATTCCTGGCGGCGTCGGCGGCACCGAGATCTACCTCCGCAACCTTCTCGCGGCAAGCGACGCGACTCGCCACGAATGGTACGTCTTCACCAATCAGGAGACAGGCCACTCTCTCGCACCCGCAGGAATGCACACCGTGTTGCAGGACGTGGCAGCCGTGAACCGGCCCGCACGCCTGATTCACGAGCAAACGGTGCTGCCGCTGGAGTGCATGCGTCGTAAGATTGACGTGCTGCTGAATCCCGGCTTCACGGCACCTGTGTTCCCGCCATGTCCGAATGTAACCGTCTTTCATGACTTGCAGCACAAGCGGCACCCTGAGCACTTCCGGCGTCTTGACCTGCCCGCGTGGAACGCAGCACTGTTCCTGTCGGCGCGAAGGTCGAAAGTCCTGATTGCGGTTTCAGACGCGACGCGCGATGATCTGCTCCGCTTTTACCGTCTGCGCCCGCAGCAGATTCACGTTGTGCCGCATGGCGTCGAACCAGAGTTCTTCGAGATCGGGAGAAACCGGGGCGAAGTGCGGCCCTACGTGCTTTGTGTGTCCACGCTGCATCCCCACAAGAACGTCGAACGGCTGGTACGTGTATTTGCACGCTGGCGCTCCGCTCACCGCGAGTGGCACCTTGTCCTCGCTGGCATGCGTGGGTTCCAAACCCGGAAGGTGGAAGAGGCGATCGCTTCCAGCGAAGCCGCAGATTCCATACGTATGACCGGGTGGATCCCGCGTGAAGAACTGTATGGGCTCTATCGTGATGCCGCTGCGTTCGTCTACCCGTCCACGTTCGAAGGCTTCGGTCTGCCGGTACTGGAAGCTATGGCCGCACGGATCCCGCTTGCATGCTCAGACATACAGCCGCTTCGCAGTATCGTGGCAGGCAACGCCGTTCTGTTCGATCCGCACGATGATGGATCGATGCTTGCTGCGCTCGACCGGGTTACGGACGCGCCCGTTGACTCGGCCCAGGCACGTGCTCGCGAGTTCACGTGGAGCAGGTGCGCATCCCTGACACTTGAGGCTCTTTCCGAGGCTGTGCGGCGAGAATAGAGCAGTGTCTCCGATTCTTGTCCGGTTCCGGGTGGCCGAAACGTTGCGCTTCTTTTTGAAGCCGCCCTTTCGGGTTCCCGAGTTCGAGCACTCGGTCGGAGCAACGGACACCGTCAAACACGCCGTCGAATCGCTGGGAATTCCCCACACGGAAGTCGGGGAGTTCCGAATTGGCAGCGACGCCGTTCCCGAGTCTGCGCAGATGAGGAACGGCGATGTGCTGCATGTGCTCCCGGCGGTGGAGCCGGTGATTCTGGATGACCCGCGTTTCATCGCTGATGGACACCTCGGCCGCCTCGCCGCCTACCTGCGCATGCTTGGGTTCGACTGCTGGTATGACCGCACTGCGGATGACACGCTACTGGCTGATGTTGCCTCTGCGGATGGTCGCGTGTTGCTGACGCGCGATGTTGGCCTCCTGAAACGCCGGCAGGTCGAGAGCGGCTACTGCGTTCGGTCCGACAAACCACACGACCAACTGCACGAAGTCGCCCGGCGCTTTGCGCTGGCAACACGAATGACGCCGTTCCAGAGATGCATGGACTGTAATGGATACCTGGAGGCGGTTACAAAACAGGAGGTCGAGCACGTACTTCCGCCGCATACACGCGAAACCAGAGACGTTTTCAGCCGATGCGCCCGCTGCGGGAAAATCTACTGGCGCGGCTCACATCATGAACGCATGCTGGGCTGGATTGCGGGTCTGACTAACCCAGCCAACGTGCGCTGAATCTAGCGAAGCAGGTCTTCAAGTTGAATACGCGCGTCAGTCTTCTCGTCGCGATACTTGACGATGACGGGCGTGTAAAGCGAAATGCCCCATTCACGGCCTTTGCCGCTGGTTACCGCCCGAGAACCCGCGACTACCACGGCACCTTCAGGAATCACCAAAGGCGCCTCAGCAGTTGCGTTGAGCACTTCCCCGCGCACGAGATCGTAAACAGGTGTGGAACGATTCAGGATCGTGCCGGTTCCCAGCACCGCCCGGCGCTTCACGACCGTGCCCTCGTATACGCCGCAGTTCCCGCCCACAAGCACATCGTCTTCGATGACGACAGGAAGCGCTCCGACCGGCTCCAGCACACCACCGATCTGCGCGGCAGCCGAGATGTGGCAGCGTTCACCGATCTGCGCACAGCTGCCAACCAGCGCATGCGAATCGATCATCGTTCCCGCACCCACCCATGCGCCTGCGTTGATGTACATCGGTGGCATGCAGGTCACACCGCGTCCTATAAAGCAGCCGTCGCGAATCGATGAACCCCCGGGTACGATGCGCACGCCGTCTTCGACCGTCATCTGCCGGACCGGGTAAGTATCCTTGTCAAACCATGGCTGCTTGCCTGCATCGATGGAGCAGTCGACGATCGCTCCATAGCGAAAGCCGAGCAGAATGCCCTTTTTTACCCAGGCGTTCACACTCCAACCGGTCGCTGACTGCTGGTCGGGCTCCGCGGCACGAATACGACCTGCGTTCAGTTGCGTTTTGAAGTCCTCGAACAACTCGAAATCAGGAGAGGCAGTGCGATCCTCGAATGCGCTTTCGATGCGTTCCGCGAGACTCACCGCGACACTCCGCAGGACTTCAACGTTCCCTCGATGCGCGATTGATTGGACGAAAGCGGTGCGACCAAAGGGAGTCGGAACACAGGTTCGAGCAGGTTGAGGTGCGCCAGCGCAGCCTTCACGGGCCCCGGATTCGATTCCACGAAGAGGATGTCCATAAGGCCAAGGTAGCGCCGATGCAGTTCCCGGCACTTCGCGAAATCGCCTTGCATGCCGGCGCGCGTGAGCTCCGTCATCTCACTCGGAATCACGTTGGATGCCACAGAGATGAGTCCATGCCCGCCGAGTGCAAGGATTGGCAGCGTCAGCGCATCATCACCAGAGAGCACAGCAAACCCGGCATCCGCTTCAGCGCAGATCCGGCCGATCTGGGCGAGATTGCCGGATGCTTCCTTGATGCCGACGATGTTCGGAAGACCGGCAAGCCGCTTCACGGTACCCGCTTCCACGTTGACGCCAGTGCGGCCTTGAACGCTGTACACAACGATCGGGATGTTCACCGCCGACGCAAGCGCCTCGTAGTGCCGGAAGAGGCCTTCCTGAGTCGGTTTGTTGTAGTACGGCGTTACCGATAACAGCCCGTCCGCTCCTGCTGCCTGTACCGCCTTTGCGAGCTCAATCACCTCGACCGTGTTATAACCGCCGGCACCTGCGAGGACAGGTACCTTGCCGCGGGCTTCCTCCACCGTCGTGGCCACAACACGAAGGTGCTCTTCGCGGGTAAGAGTTGGGCTCTCGCCTGTCGTGCCGCATGGCACGAGAAAGTCGATGCCACCCTCGATCTGCCGCTGAACCAGCGTTCTGAGAGCCGCCTCGTCGAGCGAACCGTCTTTCGCGAAGGGAGTGACCAGAGCGGTACCACAGCCGCTGAAGCTATGCGTTGTTGCCAAAGAGGACCTCGCTGAAATGATAGAAACCACGTCTGCCGTACAGCCACTTCGCAGCCATGAGAGCGCCGCGCGCGAACCCTTCCCTGCTCCGTGCGGTGTGGCGCAACGTAATCGTATCCGCCTCGGAGTCGAAACCGATCTCGTGCGTTCCGGGCACGCGCCCTGCACGAGACGAGCTGACGTCGATGTTCCGGCTATATCCAGCGGCCTTCATCGATTCAACCAGCTTCAGCAGTGTGCCCGATGGAGCATCCTTCTTCATGTCGTGGTGTATCTCCCACGCCCATGCGCCATACTCGGTTTGCCGCTCCAGCAGAGCCGACGTTTCCCGGACGATGCGATCGAAGACATTCACGCCGATTGAGAAGTTCGGACTCCAGACCAGACCGATGTCGCTGCTGTCAACAATCGTGCGCGCACGGTCCAGTTCGCTGGTCCAGCCCGTGGTGCCAACCACGGTGTTGGTACCGGCCGCAGCCAGCCGCTCAATGTTGCCGATGCACGCCTCGGGTGTGGAAAACTCAATCGCCACGTCAACACCGGCAAGAGTTGCAGGCGTCAGGGCAGCGCCACCGGCGTTGTTGTGTTCATCGAACGTCTGGGTGACCTCGGCGT
>DASQEG010000956.1:0-3031 GCA_035633775.1 Bryobacteraceae bacterium | reverse complement strand
CGTGGCATCGAATCGGCGCGCGATCTCTCCGTTTACGCTGCTGATGACCGGCGTATCGGTGAACAGTATCTGCCTTGCTGGAATATTATTTCTTCACAGCATTGCAACATTCACGCAGAGCGTCGCAATCACACGCTGGCTCATGGGCGGCATTGAGTCCGTATCGGGTACGGCGGTGTTGTGGCTCGGCGCCGTTGTTGCGGCGGCGCTGCTGGTCGCCTTTCGTCACGCCCGTTCGTGGAATGCTCTGGCGCTCGGTGAGGAGTGGGCCATCCTGCGCGGTGTCCCTGCTGGTCGTGTGATGGTCACCGGGTACATACTTGGCTCCGTCATCACCGGCTTGATCACTTCCTTGACCGGACCAATCGGCTTCGTGGAACTGATCGTTCCGCACGCACTGCGGATCTGTTTCGGAGCCGATCACCGGCTGCTTATTCCTTCGGCATTTTTGATGGGCGGTGTGTTTCTTGCAATTTGCGATACCGTCGCTCGAACCGCACTCGCACCAGCTGAAATTCCTGTCGGAGTAATCACTGCAATGCTTGGCGGTCCATTCTTTATCTGGCTGCTGCGATCGCGCTGAAGTTCTGCCATTGCTACACTAAATGGACCTTATGGCAGTTCCACATCGGACTGCAGTGTGGCTCGTCGTGCCGGCACTGCTGGCTTTTTATTCCTGTAAACGCGAATCCCCGCCGATGGATGCCGCGGCGGCCCTGGCCGCAATGCCGCCCGTTCCGGTTTCGGTGGCCAAAGCGACCACAGAAGCGGTGCCGGTCAGCGTCAACGCAGTTGGGACGGTTGAAGCCATGGCAACGGCGCAGATTCAGTCGCGAGTCGCCGGGCAGCTGCTTCGGGCCGAGTTCCGCGAAGGTCAGCTCGTGGCGAAAGATCAGCTTCTGTTCCTCATCGATCCGCAGCCGTTTCGCGAGAACCTGAAACAGGCCGAGGCGGAACTCGCGCGTGATCGTGCTGAGCTCAGGCAGTCTGAAGCCACCATGGCCCGTGATCTGGCGCAGGCGAAACATGCAGCATCTGAAGCGAAGCGCTACGCACAGCTCGTTGCCGCGGGTGACATCTCGAAGTCGCAGGCCGACCGCGTAGATACTGATGCAGCGGTGGCACGTGAATCGGCGCGAGCCGCACAGGCGCAGATCGAGCGCATGAAGGCTGCCATAGACGCCGATCTTTCGGCGATCGATCGCGCAAAGCTCGAACTGTCCTGGTGCGAGATTCGTGCGCCGTTCGCAGGTCGTACGGGCGCCATCCTGGCTCACCCAGGCAATCTGATCAAGGCAAGTGACACCCCGCTGGTCGTACTGCACCAGACGGCGCCAGTCTGGGTGAGCTTCACCGTGCCGGAGACGTTTCTGAACCAGGTACGCCAGCGTCATGCGCAAGGAAAGATGCCGGTGCATGCGGGCCTGCGCGAACAACCGGATGTGGCTGCAACTGGCCTCCTGGCCGTTATCGACAACGGTGTGGACGCCACAACCGGGGCGATCCGCCTCAAGGCCACTTTCGAGAACAAGGATGGCCGTCTGTGGCACGGACAATTTGTGAACGTCTCAATGACCCTGAATACTCTGCAGGACGCTACGGTAGTGCCGGCGCAGGCGGTGCAGTCAGGGCAGCAGGGCGACTTCGTTTATGTCGTCAAGGGTGACGGTACTGCCGAGATGCGGCCCGTCGAAGTACTTCATGCTGCGGGGATCCGAACTGTGCTGGGCAAGGGTGTAAACCCCGGCGACACGGTTGTGACCGACGGACACCTTCGCCTCTTCCCGGGGGCGAAGATTCAGGCCGTCGATGCAAACCGCATCGACGCCACGAAGCTGTAACACATGAACGCAAGCCGTATCTTCGTTGAGCGGCCAGTGATGACCGTGCTGGTCTGCTGCGCCATCCTGCTGTTCGGGATTGTGGCCTTTAGAGAGCTGCCGGTTGCGGCACTGCCCTCCGTCGACTATCCAACGATTCAGGTAACAGCGGTGCTGCCGGGAGCAAGCCCTGAGACCATGGCCTCGTCAGTCGCCACGCCTCTGGAACGCCAATTTTCAACTATTGCCGGCGTTGAGTCCATGAGCTCAGTCAATTCGCTCGGACAGACGCAGGTGACGGTGCAGTTCAACCTGACACGCGACATCGACGCGGCGGCGCAGGATATTCAGGCAGCTATCTCGGCCGCAGCGGCAAGATTGCCTGCCAGCATGCCGCGCCCGCCCTCCTATGAAAAGGTAAATCCGGCCGAGCAGCCGATCATTTATCTCTCGCTCGATTCCACCGTCCTGCCCATGTATACGGTCACCGAGTACGCCGATACTTCACTGGCGCAGCGCATCTCGACCGTCCCAGGCGTGTCGCGAGTCATCGTCTACGGAGCACAGAAGTATGCCGTACGCGTGCAACTCGATCCAGACAAGCTTGTGGCAAGGCAGATCGGGATCGATGAGGTGCAGCAGGCTGTTGCAGAAAGCAACACGAATACGCCGACCGGACGACTTCACGGAGCCCGGCAGGCGTTTACGATCCGCTCCAGCGGATCGCTGGAGGAGGCGGCGCAGTACCGACCCATTGTCGTTGCATGGCGCAACGGCTCGCCAGTTCGACTCGAGGAACTGGGGCGTATCATCGACGGCGTTGAGGACGACAAGGTCATCAGCTGGACGGATGAGAAGCGCGCCGTGATTCTTGCCATTCAGAGGCAGCCTGGCGCAAACACCGTTGACGTTGTAGACCGTATCAAGGAACTTATCCCGGGTTTTCGTCGTGAGATTCCGCCTTCGCTGAATTTGCAGATTGCTTACGACGCTGCGGCGTCTATTCGAGCATCGATTCACGACGTCGAGTTCACGCTGGTTCTGACCGTGTGCCTGGTCGTGATGGTGATCTTCCTCTTCCTGCGTAATCTGACCGCTACGCTGATTCCCGGCGTTGCGGTTCCGTTCTCGCTGATAGGAACGTTCGCAGTAATGTACCTGCTTGGGTACAGCCTGAACAATCTTTCGTTAATGGCGCTCACCCTCAGCGT
>DASQEG010000955.1:0-5207 GCA_035633775.1 Bryobacteraceae bacterium | reverse complement strand
GATGTTCGGGCGGGGTTCGAACTACGCGACCAGCGACGAAGATGGTGACGTGCTCTCGCACTCATCCGCGGCACCGGAACCAGCTGCAAGGTCGGATCGACGTCGAAGAAAGCGTCCGTCGTGGCGCCGGTGGCTTCGACGCGGCGTTCTGCTCGCGCTCCTCGGTGTGCTGGGCTGCATGGCTTGGTTCGGCCATACCGATTTGCGCATAGCCGGACCATTCACAATTGCACCAAAGGAACCGACGGACATCCGCACAGCAGTTGAAGGCGTAGTTGAGTCGATCAACGTGGAAGAAGGAACCTCAGTTCGGGCCGGACAGATCGTTGCGCGCCTGTCGGACAGGGAGCTTCGTTCGGATCTCGCGAAAACCGAGGCCGAGATCCGCGAGACAGCGGCCAGGATACGGCTCCTCGAAACGGGTCCTTTGTCCGACGAGATCGATCTTGCCCGAGCTGCGGTGACCAAGGCCGAAGGTCGCGTCAACTACGCGGAAACTCGGCAGGAGCGTGCGAAGGTGCTTTTCGAGGAGCGGCTCCGCCCCCGTAACGAGTACGACGAGGCCAGGGAGTCCGTGACGCTTGCGACCAACGAACTCGCCGAAGCAAAAGGCCGTCTGAACGTTCTACTGCGCGGCAACCGGCCGGAACAGATCGAAGCTGCAAGAGCACAGATGGAGAGGCTCGAAACTGAAAAGCGGTACATCGAGCAACAGCTTCGCCTCTTGACCGTCGTGAGTCCCGTCTCCGGCATAGTAGCGACACCAGCCCGGCAGCTGAATGAGATGCGCCGCACGCTTGTGAGAAAGGGCGACTCGCTCCTGAAAGTGTACAATCCGAAGCTGCTGACTGCGCAGATTCTCATCTCGGAACGAGAGATTGAAGGAGTTCGCGTCGGCCAACCCGTCGTACTTCGCACCCGGGCCTACCCTGACCGTGAATTCCGGGGTAAAGTCACGGCTATCGCCACAACTGCCCAGGGTAGTTCGGGATCCTCCGGCAGTTCGGCTGAGGCCTCATTCATTCCATCAGCAACCACGTTGTCGAGCGGCAACAAAACAATTCTTGTTATCACGGATTTCAGTAACGATCAGCTACAGCTGAAAGCTGAAATGACTGGACACGCCAAGATCTACTGTGGGAGCAGGCGTGTCTTTGATGTTGTCTCCCGGCGTATAGCGCGAACGTTCAAAGTCGAAATCTGGTCGTGGTGGTAACGCAAGGACCTCCGCGGCAGAGAGGAACACAACTGCAGTGATTGCACAGGTAACACCGATCCATTCCGTCGAACCAAGGGAGGCTCCTGTGACGGACGCCACCGGGCATACGCTTTACATGCTCGGGCGGCCGACTCTTAAGGACTTTGTCCGATTCGTCGAAAGCGAAGCCGCGCACGTGCCGGACCGAGCGACGCTCGCGAGCCGATGGCATGCTGCCGCAGAAGCAGCGCGATCGATGGAGCAGAGCGAGCCCGGCGCGGCGGACAACCCGACCATTACAAAGCTCGGGCCTGAGTACGAGCCCCTCCTTATCGAGTTCCTGAAAGACCCGCTGGTCCGAAACGGCTTCAACACCGTTCCAAGCCAGGTGGCGCTCGTGGAACTCGAGAAACTCGTCGTCTACCAAAGACACATCGACCTGAGCTTCGTCGCACAACTGGAACGCAAGCTGGGCGCTTTAGCTGGCCACGAAAAGATCTTCCGGACGTGCCTTCCGTTCGATCATCCGCAGCCGCCGGCACGGTGGTCGCGCATTGAACGTGACAAGTTCGTGTTCGTGTCTCCGTCAAATGACCTGCGGTTTCTTGAAGCCATTTCGCTCAACCCGGAACAACTGAAGGACGACCACGGTGGTAATCTCCTCGGCATTGTAGGCTTGGCGGTTGGCTTCGGGTCAAATTTCCTGAACGCCGTCTACGCGGAGAACCGACTTATTCTGAACAACGGCAGTCACCGGGCATACGCGCTGCACAAACTGGGGTACACGCATGCTCCATGCATCGTTCAGCACGTATCCTCGAGGCACGAATTAGAGCTCGTCGCTTCTTCGCAGGTCCGCCGTGATCCCGATGCTTACTTGAAGAGCCCTCGGCCACCCATGCTGAGAGACTACTTCAACCCGGGACTTCATACCGTTCTACCGGTGCGTCGCTCGATTCGGCAGGTGACCGTCCGGTTTGAGATTGAAGAGACATTTGTACCGGCCTTATAGCGGTGACTGGTAATGCTCGTAACGCGGTTCGCGATTGTGCTGACTTGCTCGTTTGCTCTGTGCGCACACGAACAGCTGGAGGTACCGCGCTTCCCTCAAACGCGGTACTTCAAGCGGCACTTCTTTGAACGGCCGGCAGCACCCTCTGTGCAACCTCCCGCCCGGGTAGCGGAACTGCTAGTGGATGGCACCCTGGAGCTTTCGATGCGCTCCTATTTGGAGGTCGTGCTGTCCAACAACACAGAGATTCAGATACAAAAGTCGAGCATAGAGCCCCTACGCAATGCGATCACGCGTGCGCTTGCCCCTTTCGATCCCTCCGTGTCAGCGTCTTTTCAGGCAAACCGGTCAACTACTCCGTCCTACAGCGCTCTGGAAGGAGCAGAAAGGCTGAGCCAGTTACGACAGCCACTGCGGTTTTCATTCCAACAAACTCTCCAGAACGGCACCCAGTTCATAGCTGGCTTCGAAGGATCCAAATCTTCGACCAACAATCGGTTCGCGACCTTTAACCCGGCACTGAATGCAAACATGACGCTCGGCTTTACCGCGCCACTTCTCAGGAATCGAGGTCGCCGGGTCAATTTGCTACCTGTACTGATTGCCCGGACACAATACGAAGGCAGCCGCTTCACGGTGGAAAGCCAGCTAAATCGGATCGTGGAGGAAGCTCAGGATGCATACTGGACCGTCGTCGAGGCGCGCGAGAACCTGCGCGTCCAGGTACGATCTCTCGAGTCGCTCGCCGCGGTCATCAAGCGGCATGAGCGCGAAGTCGAACTTGGAGAAATGGCACCCGTCGACATTCACCAATCGGAACAGGCATATGCGAGCAGGGAACTAGCGCTGACTGAAGCACGGTATCGACTTAGGCAGGCACAGGACACACTCCGCCGCACAATGGGCATCGATCTCGATCCTGCACTGCAGCATATCCCCATTGAATTGACGGAGAGTCTCGCCAGTCTGGAAGTACCGGACATCAATGCTGATCATTGGATCAAGGTCGCACTCGAAAGGCGGCCAGACCTAAAGGCGGGCACAATGGCACTGGAGGTGGATGACCTCCTATTTCGGCAAAGCCAGAATGCGCTGCTTCCCGAGGTGTCCCTCAATGCGACATACACATCTTCCGGGAGGGGCGGCCACCTGCTACAGCGGACGGACTACTTTGCGCCGGATGGCACGGTCGGTGAGGTAGTGCGCACAATTCCCGGTGGGTTGGGCGACGCCGTCGGCCAGGTTTTAGGGTTCGGCTTTCCAACATACAGCTTTGGGATCGGTGTTCGTCTGCCGCTCCGTGACCGTCGTGCTGCGGCGGATCTGGCGGATGCGAATGCGGCGAAACGACTGGACACTCTTCGCCTCCGGTCTATCCAGCAGCAGATTCGATTGGAGGTACTGAACGCAGTGAACCGGGTTGAGCGTAGCCGGGACGGAATTCGTCTGGCAGAGAAATCGGTCGACATCGCAGCAAAGCGCCTCGAAGCGGAGCGGCGGAAGTACGCACGTGGCGTTACAACGATCTTTCTACTTCTGGATGCAGAAAATAGCCTCACACGCGCGGAGGCAGACCTCGTCGAAAGGTCTGTCCGATACCAGCGCGATTTAGGGCGACTGCTCGCCGCCTCTGCAATGTCCCTGTCGAAAGTCGGCATCGTGGTCCAGTGACTGGGAGCAACTTAATATGTCCTCAACTGCAAGCGCACCTGACAAATGGGCAGCTTGGGATGATTTTCTTGAAGGCGTAGACGATACCGGGTTCATGCAGTCGCTGGCATGGTCCGATTTCCGAGGCGCTCACGGAGCGGAGTACTTTGGTGCTGTCCTCAAGGCGCGTGGAGTTACGCTCGGCGGAGCCATCGTGCAGAAGTGCTCTACTTCTGACGACGACTGTTTCTACTACGTCCAGGATGGTCCGGTCCTTCCCGACGATGAAGGAGTTGCCGAACAGATCTTCACTGCTTTTATCGAGCACGTGAACCTTCAACGAGCAGGTGAACGTCAGATCGTCAGTCACTTGCGAATCGAGCCCCGATGGCATCGCCTCCCGTCGTTTGTGTCCGGCTTTCGGCCGGCGCCTGAAGACGACGACTACACCGAGCCGAGACGCACACTCTGTGTGGACCTGAGCCAGGATGCGGCCGCCATATTAGCTCAGATGAAACCTAAAGGCCGTTACAACGTCCGGCTTGCCGCGAAGCACGGGGTCACTGTGCTGCAAGACTCCTCAGACCGAGGGCTCTCCGACTTCTATCAGATATACAGCGACACGGCGGAACGTCAAGCGATTGACCTCAAACCTTTCGAGTACTTCGAGACCCTCACCTCCATGTTCTCGCGAAGACACAAATTGGCGATCTTCTTTGCCGAGTATCAGCACGAGCGCATAGCAACTGCTTTGGTCCTGTACTTCGGTCGTCGCGCAACCTACTTCTTCGGCGGGTCCCGTTACACCCACCGGAGCCTCATGGCTCCTTACCTGCTTCATTATGAAGCCATGCAGGCCGCCAGGTCTGAAGGCTGCCGTTGGTACGATTTCTGGGGAATTGCCCCGGAAGGGAACGTTGATGATGCTTGGTACGACATCAGCGTCTTCAAAAGGAAGTTCGGAGGAGTTGAAGTGGAACTTGTACCGACTCTCGACTATGTGTACGACGAACAGGCCTATGTTCGCTACTTGCATTCGCAGGACGAAGACGGGTAGAGAGTACTTCGATGCGATCTCCGGCCAGGCGCTGAAGAGCGCGAGGAGACAGGGGGATTTCATGCCGTTGGTTCGAGTTCTGGGGTAGGGTTCCGTTGCGAGTTCGCGGGCGGTGATCTGGTAGCGTAAGGACCCATGCCGATCAGCCCGACGAATCCGTTCAAAGCACGACTCTCCCAGGCGAAGTAATCGTGCCGGCGGTCCGGTGATACCTCCGTTATCCGCTTGCCTATGATTCATGTTCCCGAACTCCCGGCCGAACGAGGCCTGCGACGGGGCGGCGAGCCGCC
>DASQEG010000954.1:0-5407 GCA_035633775.1 Bryobacteraceae bacterium | reverse complement strand
GTCGGCAACACGAAATGTACCTGGCTTCCCGACATCGTGAAGCAGAACGCCGAGTGCAAGTGTAGGCGGAATGCCCGCTGGCAGCGATTGCAGCATGATCAGCGTGTGCGTCCATACGTCGCCCTCCGGGTGGTACTCAGCGGGCTGTTGCACGCCTTTCATCGCAGCCACCTCGGGGAGAATCGCAGGCAGCAGAGCCGTCCGATCCAGCAGTTCCAGGCCTCTCCTCGCTCCGCCCTCCGTTAGGATGCGGATCAGTTCGTCCCGGACTCTTTCTGCGGACACATCGGCCAGCAACGGGTACAGGAGCGCAATCGCCGCTTCGGTGTTGGGGTCAAGCTCAAAGTTCAGGCGTGCGGAAAATCGAATTGCCCGCAACATCCGCAGATGATCTTCGCGGAACCGATCCTCAGGCTTGCCAATTGCACGTATAATCCCGCGCTCCAGATCCTGGCGGCCATCCACCAAGTCGAGCACTTCGCCCGACTCCGGATCCATCAGAAGGGCGTTGATCGTGAAGTCGCGACGCAGCACGTCCTCCCGCGGGTCGGTCTCGAAACGGACGTGAGACGGCCTGCGGCCGTCGCGGTAAGCACCTTCGGAGCGAAACGTGGCCACCTCAACCTGAGCATCGTGGCGCCTGACAAGAACCACGCCGAAATGCGCGCCGACCTGCAGCGCATCCGGCCAGACGTCCAGCACCTGCTCCGGCGTTGCGCTGGTCGCCACGTCGTAGTCCTTCGGCGGCATCCGCAGCAGAAGGTCGCGGACACAACCACCCACCAGCCAGGCTTCATAGCCCCGGGAGCGCAACTCACGAGCTATGTCACGTGCCAGAGCTTCGGCCGTCATGAGTCAATCGTAAAATGAGAGTAGTCGCTCCACTATTTGCATGGCAGACATAGCTTCGAAGCCGAATTCGGCCGCCAAGGTCGTGGTTGCGACCACTGTTGCTCTCTCGTTCATCTCGTTCTGGCGTGGTGCGGCGATCGTCCTCAGCGATCTGGCGTCCACCATGTTTTACGTCGGCGGCATCGCCGAGCGGGCCATCGGGGAATCGGCGCCCTGGTTCGTGCTGGCTGTTATGTTCTTCAGCTTCGCCGTGCGCTCGATCTACATGGAAAGCTGTTCCATGTTCGTCCGCGGCGGCGTGTATGTGGTAGTCCGCGACGCGCTGAACCCGTTCATGGCCAAACTGTCGGTCTCGGCACTGGTAGTCGACTACATTCTTACGGGACCCATCAGCTGCGTCAGCGCGGGTCAGTACCTGGGCCATCTCATCAACGAGATCAGCGTCTGGACAAACGGCGGTTTCCACGTCGCACCGAATTTATTCGCTGCATTCTTCGGAATTATCGTAACGATCTACTTCTGGTGGACAAACATCAAGGGCATTCACGAATCGAGCGGCAAGGCCCTGCGCATCATGCAGATTACCAGCGTAATGGTGATCGCACTCCTCATATGGTGCCCGCTCACTCTGCTCCTCCGTGGAAATGCAGAGCTGCCGCCTGCTCCAGTTCCCGCGAATCTGAAGATCACAGAAGAATCGCTGGGCTGGCTTCACGGAACGTTCTTTGAACAGCTTCCATTCGTGCTGATGATCGTGGCGTTCGGACATTCGCTGCTCGCCATGAGCGGCTTCGAGACACTGGCACAGGTCTATCGCGAGATCGCCTACCCGAAGCTCAAGAACCTTAAGATCACTGCCAATATTGTCTGCCTGTATGCACTTCTGAGCACGGGCCTGATCTCGCTGTTCGCGGTGATGATCATCCCCGATGCTGTCCGCCCCCGATACTACGACAACCTCATTGGCGGCCTGTCGATGAACCTTGCAGGTCCGGAGCCCCTGAAGCTGCTGTACCACGTATTCGTCGTCATCGTGGGCGCGCTGATCCTGTCGGGAGCAGTAAACACTTCAATCATCGGCGCCAACGGCGTGCTCAACCGTGTCGCCGAGGATCGTGTTCTGCTCGACTGGTTTCGGCGGCCACACAAGCGATTCGGCACCAGCTACCGAATTATCAATCTCATCGGCATCGCACAGATCCTTACCATCGCCGGCAGTCGGGGGGATGTGTACCTGCTCGGCGAAGCTTATGCATTTGGAGTGGTTTGGAGTTTCTTTCTTAAGGGGCTGGGCGTGCTTGCGTTGCGCTTCAAGCGGGACGACCAGGAATATAAGACCCCATTCAATATCCGTATCGGCAGCCAGGAGATCCCAATCGGGCTCGGCTTCACAGTATCCGTTCTGTTCTTTGTAGCCATCGCCAACCTCTTTTCAAAGAAGATCGCGACCGTCTATGGAGTCTCCTTCACGCTGCTGCTTTTAGTCATGTTTCTGGTGTCGGAGCGAATCAACTACCGGCGGATGCAGGCCGCGGAACGAGGCAAGAAGGGCCTTGAGGAGTTTAACCTCGATCATCAGGCTCAGATCAGTGCAACCAACATTCACGCACGACCCGGCTGCATCCTTGTTGCCGTTCGTGGGCAGCAGCTGGAGCACCTCAAACGCACGCTCGGCAAGACCAACCTGCGGCGTCACGACATCGTCGTCATGACTGTCCGGCCGCTGTCCACCGGCGCCGGCGAGTACGACTTGCAGGAGAGCCAGATCTTCAGCGACTACGAGCAGGAGCTCTTCAGCCGCGTCGTGACCATGGCGGAAAAAGAAGGGAAGCCAGTCGAGCTTCTTGTCGTCCCCGCTGTCGACCCGTTCGATGCCATGGTGCAATCCGCCGCAAACCTCAAAACGAGCAAGCTGGTGACGGGCATCAGTGAGCAGATGGCGTCCGAGGAGCTGGCGCGGCGCATCGGTCTGGCGTGGGAGCGTCTTCCCGAGCCCAGGCACCCCTTCTCACTAGAGATCATCAGCCCTGACCGGCCGTCCACATACGTCAACCTCGGGCCCCACCCGCCCCGACTGTGGCCGGAAGATGTGGACCGTTTGCACGGCATCTGGTTGCGTCTGAGCGCGGAGGAACGCCTTGGCTCGAAGCTGCACCATCGTGATGTCGTCGGGTTGGCGCTTCGCAGGCTGGAACAGGACCTGGGCGGGGATGACAGGCGGCAGGTACTCGAAGATCTCGACCGTGAGCTGAAGCGCGGATAAGCTCTACCAGCTGATCTTTCCCAGAACTACGGCCCGTTTCGCTCCCGTTGCCGAAGGAACATTCGAAGGACGGCGACGGAACGTTTCCCAGGCCATCACGGCGAAGGCAACGGCCTCCTTGGCGTCGCTGTTCACGCCAAACTCATCGGAAGTGCGAATCCGTACGCCGGGAAGGTAGTTCTTCAACTCATTCATCATCGTGCGGTTGTGAACACCGCCTCCTGAGGCGATCATTTCATCGACCCGATGCGGCACGAAGCGCCGTACGCCCTCGGCGATTGTGGCTGCGGTAAAGGCAGTCATCGTGGCGATGAGATCCTCGGTCGCGAGGCCTGTCTCGTGCAGCGCTGCAACGAACTCGCGGCCATACTGCTCGCGTCCGGCTGTCTTGGGCGGCTTCATGCGGTAGTACCGATCGCGGAGCAAGCGGGCGACAAGGTCACGTTGAACAGTGCCGCGAGCGCCGATAGCGCCGTTGTTGTCAAATGTCCTCCGGCCCGCGGTTAGTTCGGAGACCAGAGTGTCGATCACCATGTTTCCCGGGCCGGTGTCGAATGCCACCGCGTCGCTACTCCCCGGGGAGATGGCGGTGATATTCGCAATGCCACCAATGTTCAGCGCTACACGTCCGAGCCTCGAGTGACGGTAGAGCCATACATCGAAGTAGGGCACCAGCGGCGCACCGTGCCCTCCCGCGGCAACGTCACGCGCCCGGAAGTCGGACACGACCGGGATCCCTAGGCGCTCGGCAAGCACACAGCCGTTTCCGATCTGGAGAGTGTTGCTCCGCTCGTGGAAGATCGTCTGCCCGTGGCAGCCAACAAGTTCGATCGACTGAAGAGGCACACCGCATTTCGCAACTGCTTTCGCGTACAGTTCAGGCAAAAGGAAGTTGAGACGCGATACCTCGGCAGTGTGGGTTTCGCGGTTCGAGATTCCGAGTAGACGCTCCCTCACCTCGCGCGGATACGGCGTCGTGCTGAAGCTCACCACGTCGAACTTGCGGGCCCTGATATCGATCACGGCCACGTCGATGCCGTCAAGCGACGTTCCGCTCATGATTCCCGCGACTCTCATCTTCCGCGCAATTCCTCCTGCAGGTCGTTCAGCAGCTTCAGAGCATCCAAAGGCCGGAGCGAATCCACGTCGAGCTTTCGGATGCGCTCCGCGATTTCATATCCTACGGGCTCGAATAGCGAGATCTGCATCGGACCTTGCGTTGCTTGCGGAGCAGCTTCGTCCGTAACCGCGGCCTCGGCTTTTTCATGCAGCGCCAGGATCTGGCGTGCACGGTCGATCACAGTTGCCGGCAGCGCCGCCAGGCGTGCGACCTCGATGCCGTAGCTCTTGTCAGCCACACCCGGCTCTACCTTGCGCAGAAAGAGGATTCCATCGCCGCTCTCCTTCACAGACACATGAAGGTTTCGGATCCCGGGAAGCTGTCCGGCCAGCTGCGTGAGCTCGTGGTAGTGTGTCGCAAACAGCGTGCGAGCCCTGATGCGGTCGTGAATATGCTCGACAACTGCCCACGCGAGCGATAGGCCGTCATAGGTCGAAGTGCCGCGACCGATCTCGTCGAGGACGATCAGGCTGCGCTCCGTTGCGGTATTCAGGATGACGGCTGTCTCGGTCATCTCCACCATGAAGGTGGATCGACCGCGAGCAAGGTTATCGGCGGCGCCAATGCGCGTGAACACCCGGTCGACAATTGGCAGAACAGCTTCGTCAGCGGGCACGAAACTGCCCGCCTGGGCAAGGATGCTCATCAATGCCGCCTGCCGAAGATAGGTCGATTTGCCGCCCATGTTCGGGCCGGTAATCACAGCGATTGGCTGCTTGCCGTCGAGGTACAGGTCGTTCGGTATGAAGCGCTGTGCCTGCTTTTCCGTAAGCTGCTCAATCACCGGGTGGCGACCCGCAAGCACCTTCAGCTCGCCGCTCTCGGAGAAGCGCGGCCGCACGTATCGACCCGAGGCTGCGACCTCGGCCAGTGCGGCAGCCACGTCCAGCTCGGCGACTGCTGCCGCAGTGGCCCTGATTCGGTGTGCATGCTGCGCCGCTTCAGCCCGGATGTCAGCGAAGATTCGTTTCTCGAGGTCCAGCATTCTTTCCTCGGCCGAGAGCACCTTCGCCTCGAGCTCCTTCAGTTCCGGAGTCGTAAACCGCTCGGCGTTGGCGAGCGTCTGCTTGCGCTCGTAATCGGCGGGGCTGGCCGAGAGGTTCGCCTTCGAGATCTCGATGTAATACCCGAAAACGTTGTTGTAACGAACCTTCAATGACGCTATGCCGGTG
>DASQEG010000953.1:0-4631 GCA_035633775.1 Bryobacteraceae bacterium | reverse complement strand
TCCAGGGGTGCTCTCTTCGATACCGTCCCTGACCGCAGTGACGGTAGCATCTGCTACAGCAACCACTTCGGCACCGTAACAGAAGAAGCTCGAGTTCCGCTGTGCGTCTCCTTTTGAGAACTGGCCTTCCCGATCCACGCGGATGAAGTCTATTGCAAAACGCTGTGGTACTCGTGACTGACCCTCAAGGACGAGCCAGCTTCTTCGGTGATGCGTGTCGTTCGCCGGGCCATTCACCGCAACCCACCCTTCGCCACGCACGGGTGGACGCAAGCGTACCGGACCACTTAAGACCGGCGTTGCAGGCAAGGTGGCTTGCAGCGGTTGAGTATCGTCCCCGAGCACACCAAGGACGTGGTGAGCGACCGATGCAGGGGGAGGGTCGGCCGTAGTGACCCACAGGAACAGCACGGCATGTTCGCCGGCTTTGAGGACGGGCTCACGAGCCGTTTCGCCGAGGCTCGTTGGCTTCAACGAAGAGGTCAGCGCCTCGCCGTTTAGTTCCACAAGTTGCTCCGGTCCCAGAATCTTCACGCGCTCCAGCCGAACAGGTTTCCTGCTCGTGTTCACGATGTGCAGTTCGTACACCAGCCGCGCTTTGCCGTCGGCACGAACTGCGATCGGCGGACTCGGCACGTTCAGCAACAACGGCAGTCCCATCTCGCGCCCAAGATCCTGCGCAGAGCACGAGGCGACGAGCAACAGAGCTATCGATAGCCGCACCGGAACATTCTATCTGCGGCGCGTAAGCTCACAGGCCTCGCCGTGGGAGTCACGAGCCGAGCGTCACTACGGCCGTCTCACGCGACTTCTCCTCAAGCTTGATGGCGGCGCCATTGCCTTCCACCGTCTTGAGGAACTCAGGGCTGAACCAGACTCCCTCTTCAGTGCTTCTCGGCAGGGCAAGCACGGTGTACTGACCGGGCGTAAGCCCCCGCATCGCCCATGCCCCGGAGGTGTCCGATGTGGTCGTTCGGTAACGCCACGTTTGGATCCGCCGGGTGGCGTCGGGAACGAGAACCACAATCGCCTCTCCCGCTGGCTGCTTCTCCCGGTTCACCACGGTCCCGCTGACTTCCGGCGCGTTCGGAGCGAGGGTTACCTCAATGCCGGTGGCTGCGGCAGCAATTTGTGCGCCGTCGGTGATGTCATGCCCGCCGGCGTTCACCGCCTTCAGGTACGTTCCCTCGGGCAGCCCGTAGACATGGATTCTGTACTGGCCGGGCGTCACGCTCGGAACCTTCCAGGTGCCATTCGCGTCGACGGGCGCCTGCTGCATGCCAGCCATATTCGGCATGCCCGGGTTGTCGATTGCCTCCAGCGTGACGCGCAGGCCGGAGACTGTCTGTCCTTCCGGCATTTTGACGACGCCGCTGATCTCGAACGCGCGCTGAAGCTGCAGCACCACACCATCGAGATCGCGAGTGCCGACCTGCGCGGGAACACGGGCGAAACTGCGCTGACCTTCGCGGCCGGCTTTATTGGCAATGAGCAGGTAACTGCCCGGCGCCACTCCCCCGATATCGAAGCTTCCATCCGCTCCGCGAACCACCCCGGTTCCGCGGACACCGGACCACCCGCTTTCCGGCAGGGCCATTACAGCGATCTGCGCAGCGGGCTTGCCGTCCTCATCGAGCACCTTCCCTCGGATACGAAATACCGGGACACGCCTCAGCTGCAGATCGGCGCCGCGCATCTCCTGCCCCGCCGCAAGGGTCAGCGGCAGTGCCTGGCTCATGTCCGACACACCCGGATAGTAGACCGGCGCATAACCCGTCTCAGCTGTGCCGGGCTGACCTCTTCGAGATGCATCACCGCCACGCTGGTAATTAACTAAAAGATGATAGCGCCCGGGAGGAAGACCATGGATGCGGTACTGGCCCAGATCATCGGTCGAGGCGCCGTTGATCGGCATCAACTGCTTGCGGCCGCCTGTCCAGGTCTCACGCAGTATCTGCACGCTCGCATGCAGCAGAGGGTCGCCATCTTCATCGGTCACCTTACCGGAGATCACACTGTGAGGCGTGAGTCTCACGGTCTGCGTCTGAACTTCCTCGCCCGCGATGGTGATGGTCGCGCGGCGTGATCCGATGTCGGTCTGCACATATCCGTTTCGCTGGACGAACAGCAGGTATTCCCCTCGCGGCACACCCGTGAAGACAAACGTGCCGCTGGCATCGGTGGTGTGCGACCAGGCTGACTGCCCGGGGCCCATCGTTGGCATCATGGGCATGCGAGTGGGGCCGGACCCGGCCACGCCACGGCCAGCCGCGCGAAGGGAGACCTCGGCCTTGCGCAGAGGTTCATTCCCCGCACCGACAACGGTGCCCCGAACGGTTCCGCCCCGCGGTGCCGCCGACGGTACCCCGGTGCCCGTCTGCGCCGACAGAACCGTTGTGAACATCAGGGCTGCAACAAGGGACAAAGCGATCATGTAAACGGTTTAGACGAACGCCGCCGGGCGGGGTTACCGGAGCGGCTGCGTGGTACCCTCGGACTAAGCCGTCCGTCGGCTTACCTCATGGCAGCACAAGGTATCCGCGACTCGCTGAAGCAGAAGGGAATACGCCTGACGCGGCAGCGCCAGATCCTGCTCGATCTGATTGACAAGTCAGGTGAACATCTGGATGCGGAACGACTGTACCTGATGGCGCGGGATAAAGATCCCAAGCTGAACCGCGTCACCGTCTATCGCACGCTGAAGATGCTGAAGCAGGGCGGCCTGATCGACGAGCTAGACCTGATGCACGTCGAAGGCGATCAGCACTATTACGAGACTCGGATGAAAGGCGAGCACGCGCACATCATCTGTCTCCGCTGCGGCAAGGTGGAAGAGTTCTTCGGGGATCCGCTGATGAAGTTACGCCGTCAGGTGGAAGAGCACTTCGGATTTCAGGTGCTGATCCAGCGCACTGAGGTCGGCGGCTACTGTTCCCACTGCCGGAGACTGCGAGCGGACGAGTTGCGCAACGCGGAGAAACAGGCGGTTGCACCAGCGCCCGCCCGTCACCGGAGATCCTGATGTCCGCCGCAGGCGCGCCCGGAACCAGACGGGCCGCCACGCTTGTTGTAACTAATCCGTCCGGCTCGCGATCGCGAGTTCAGATCCAGCCTCTTCCTTTTAACATCGGCAGGCAGGTCGAGAATCATTTGGTGCTCCGGGATAATCGCGCCTCGCGCAACCACGCCCGGATCACGACCGAGGCCGGCGAGTACTACATCGAGGACCTGAACAGCAGCCACGGTGTGTTCGTCAACGGCAAGCGCAAGCGCAAGCAAAAGCTCTATGCCGCGGACCGAATCGAGTTCGGGTTTCCGGACTCCTACAGCCTGATCTTCACCTTCGACGACGACGAAATTCACCGGATTCTCGACCAGTTCACGGCGTCCCGTGCGGCCGCGAGCTCAGGCGCAGGCAACCTCGCCAAGCTCCGCGCTCTGGTCGAGGTTGCTCGAGCCCTGCAGAACTCGCTTTCGACTGAAGACGTGCTGACCGCGGTTGTCGACGCAGCACTGGCGATCACTGGTTTTGAGCGCGGCTATCTGCTGCTGAATGCAAACGGGGTGCTGGAAGTAAGCGTCGCACGCGACCGATATGCAGGACCGCTGCGCAAGGACACCTTCGAGGTTCCCATCGACCGCCTGTACGAAGCCCTGCTCCATCGCCGCGAGTTGTTGTCTATGACCTTCGATCCGGAATCGGCAGAGCTGTCGAATCAAACGCTTCATGGCGAGGATCTGCGCTCGGTCGTGTGCATTCCGCTCGTGCGCGTGCGTGCCGGCTCAACTCAGGAGACGTGCATGATCACGTCCCGGAGCGACACAGTAGGTGTGATTTACCTCGATTCGCGCCAGACCGCCGTGGATCTTTCGTCGGGAAATCGCGAACTGCTGCAGACCCTGGCTCTTGAAGGTTCCACGGTGCTGGAGAATGCCCGGCTGCTCGAGGAAGAACGGATCAAGCAGCGAATGGAGGAAGAGCTCTCGATTGCCCGGGAGATCCAAGCCAGTCTGTTGCCTCGAACGCTGCCGGATCACGGGTGGTTCCGAGCCTCGGGGTCCAGCATCCCTTCGCACGAGGTCGGAGGCGACTGCTTCGACGTACGCCAGGCTACGCCGGACTCATGGACAGCTGTGGTGACCGACGTCAGTGGCAAGGGCGTGAGTTCGGCGCTTCTGGCCGCACTGCTGCAGGGTAGCTTCCTTACCGGATCCGCAGTGCCAGGAGGAGTGGAAGCGCTGATGTCGCGCATCAACCAGTTCCTCTATGAACGCACTCAGGGCGAGAAGTACGCCACCGTCTTCTATTGCATCGTCTTCCGTGACGGTACGCTGCACTGGGCGAACGCCGGGCATGTCAAGCCGATGCTGGTTCGTGCGTCGGGCGAGATTCGCGACCTGGACACAACGGGGATGCCTCTGGGAATGCTCGATGTGGCGGAGTTCGGATCCGACACGCTGCGCATCGAACCCGGCGACAAGATCTTCGCCTTCAGCGACGGACTAACGGAGGCTCAAAACGGGGCCGGCGCGTTTTATGGGGAGCGCCGCCTGAAAACTTTGGTAAAGGAGGGTGCCAGCGCGAGTGCCGCTGCGCTCCACGGGATCATCGTCGATGACATTCAGCGCTT
>DASQEG010000952.1:0-2586 GCA_035633775.1 Bryobacteraceae bacterium | reverse complement strand
GGCGAGCGCAACGGCGGAGCACTCACCGGATGCCAGGGCCTCACGCAGGATGTTAATGCCCCACCACCCTGAGCCGATCAGAGCCGTCTTGTACTTACGTCCGGGCTGCGCCGAGAGGAGAGGGGCCGCGGCAAGGGCGCTTGTGAAGAACTTCCGCCGATCCATGCCGCTGCATCATATCGCAGTCTTCTTCGCGGCATCCCACCTAACCCTGCGACCGGTGCGCAGACTCTGCAGTGCCATCCGCAACGCCACATTTGTATGCTGGCCCACCTCCACCGGAGCATTCGGCTCGTTGCGGGTACGCACACACTCAAGAAAATTTCGAATGTGCGCGGTGGTTGCCAGAGTGAAGGAGCCCGGCTTGCGCACATCCACCGAGGGCTTCATCTCGATTGCGCTCTGCTGCGGCCACAGCGTGTAGGACTCGCGGCCAACATCGAAGCGGGCCCTTGCTCCGTGGAAGTGCTGCATCTGATCGTTGTGCCAGTTGTACTTCATCGCGCGATAGCCGAGCGTGAACACGGCAAGATACCCCTCGGGGTACTCAACGGTCATGCTGACACTTTCCGGTGTCTCCGAACCCTGTACGGCAGGAGCGACGGCGCTGCAAGTAACCGCTGCAGGCCAACTCGAGTTCATGAACCAGTTGATAGCGTCGATCACGTGCGCGCCCTGGCCGACCAGCAGCCCGCCACCATAATCGGGGAAGTTGTACCAGTTGAAGAAGCGCCGCGCGTCCTGCTCGCGCTTCGGTGCGGATCCAAGCCACTGCGTCCAGTCCAGCTTGCCGGTAAGCGGCCGTGCCTGCAAGTCGCCCTGATAGTTTACCCACCAGGTGTTCACCAGCCCGACCGGACCAAGCGATGGCATGAGACCACGCGCGGTCTGGAAAAGCTCGGAGCTGCGCCGCTGCGTGCCCACCTGGGCGATCCTTTTGTTCCGGCGAACAGCCTCGATCACGCGGAAACCTTCTTCAACAGTGTGGGCTACCGGTTTCTCGATGTACACATCCTTGCCGGCGTTCAGGGCGTCGATGGCAATCGTTGCGTGCCAGTGATCCGGGGTTGCGATTACGATTGCTTCCAGCGACTTGTCATCCAGCAGCGCCCGGTAGTCGCTATATGCGAGAGCGCCGGGCGAGGCTGCTTTCAGACCCCGCTGGAGGTTCGGCTCATACACATCACACACAGCAGCAACGTTGGCTCCGAGCTCCTTGAGTTGCTCCAGCAGGAACGTGCCCCGCCCGCCGCTACCGACGACTCCTGCCCGTACTCGTTCACTGGAGGTCGGTGCCTGCGCTGCTGCTGCACCTGCGATCAGGAATGTACGCCGCCTCATCTGACTGATCCTTTCAAATGCGCATCAAAGAAGCGAGTGATCTGGTCGAGGATCTCCGGAGTTTCAAACTGCGGACCGCCGTGCCCTGCTCCTGAAAGCCGACGGAACGTGACCGGCACTCCGGCGGTGCGAAGCGCCGCATCCAGCAACTCGCTCTGGTTCATTGGAACGAGCGGGTCTGCGTCTCCATGGACGATCAAAAACGGCGGGTCGTCACGACTCACGTACGTGATGGGATTCGCGCGTGCGGCCTTGTCCTTCTTCTGCTGCACCGGGCCGCCGAGAAGTTGCGATTCCGGAGAGTCCGGCGCATCGTGATCCATCTTGCCTGGAAACTTCGACATTGCTGGAAGATCAGTGGGTCCGAAGTAATCGACCACCGCGTGGACGCGACTGGACAGCGGCGTAGAGCCATTCCTGGCTTCCAGTTCAGCAACACCGCCGGATGTACCGAGGAGCGCTGCGAGGTGACCTCCTGCCGATGCACCCCAAACCCCGACCCGTGAGGCATCGTAGCCGTACATGTCCGCATGTGCCCGCAGCCACCCGATGGCCGATTTGCAGTCGCGGATCTGCGCCGGGAAGATGGCATCCTGGCTAAGACGGTAGCTGATACTCGCGACGGCATAGCCTTTGGTGATGAGAAACAACGCCGGCGGTTCGGCTTTGCTCCCGGTGCGCCATGCACCGCCGTGGATCCAGACAACGAGCGGCGGCTTGCTGACGCCATCAGGTACGTACAAGTCGAGCGCCAGGTCCTTTTGTGGCGTCTTGCTGAACACCAGGTCGCGATGCTCAGCGGCACCAAGGCAAAGTGTCATGACAGCCATCGCTGCAGTCAGTCGCATAGGCGAGCAGGTGTTACGATTCTACTTCCACGAATGACCCACTGGACACGCAGAAGCTTCGCATCCGCGGTGGGTGCGCTACCGATCAGTGCCGCAGCACAAGCTGCTCGCCGGCCCAACATTCTGTTCCTCATCTCGGATGACCACACCTGGCGCGACCTGGGCTGCTACGGCAATTCCGCAGTCACTACGCCAAATCTGGACCGGATGGCGGCCGCGGGCATGCGCTTCGACAACTGCATCGTCTCGTCTCCGCAGTGCAGTCCCAATCGCTCGTCCATCTTTACGGGATGCGCGCCACACACTACAGCCACGTCGCGGTTGCACACGCCCATGCCCCCGTGGGAACAATCCATCCTGGAGCCGCTGAAGGCCGCGGGCTATTTCACGGGCGCGT
>DASQEG010000951.1:0-7978 GCA_035633775.1 Bryobacteraceae bacterium | reverse complement strand
CTTGGACTTTGTCGCGATGGAATATGTGCCGTCCAGGGATGCGATGGCCACCTTGCGTGAAGCTCGTGATCTCGCGATCAGGAGCTGAACTAGCCCCGCATCATCTCTTCCCAGGTCACCTCGCCCCGGCGGTCCATAGCCATACGCCCAAGGATTGCCGTGAGAGTGCTCTCAGCTCCACGCACGCCGTGGTTCTCGGGCCGTTTCTCGGTTATGCGGGTTATGAAGTCCGCCACGGAGTCAACGGCAATGCTCCGCGGTGCCTTCTCAACTGTCTCCTGGCCAGGTGCCCGGAAGTGACGGAAATGATTCTCTGATGTCTCAATCATTCCCCTGGTCCCGAAGAACTGCTCAACGACGTGGCGATAACCCGGAGGCGCGAGCGTCGTTCCTGAGAGTTGTGCCTGGATGCCGCCGGCATACTCGAAGGCAACGAAGTTGTGATCCCGCATGTCACCCCGGCTCAAGCGGGTTGCGCCGCCGGAGCCCACCGCGCTTACCGGCCGTTTGCCGATAAACCAGTTCAGGACGTCGATCGAGTGCACATTGTTCTCTACGATCAGGTCGCCGGACAGCTCCTTGAATGCATGCCAGTTCGCGACTTTGTCGCGTTGGCTGGATGATGGGGGCAACTTTCCCGCGTTCGCTGCCGCCCCTCCGCTCTTGATGAAGTGCGCGTGCGCATGCTGGATTTCCCCGATGCTACCGGTGGACACCAGCTGATGCGCCTTCAGATACAACTGACCGTAGCGTCGCTGGAACCCGAAGGTAATGTGGAGCCTGCGGTCAGCGCCGTCGGCCACACGCATGATTCTTTTGCAGCCCTCGATGTCAGCAGCCGCAGGCTTCTCGATGTAGATGTGCTTCCCTGCCCTGACTGCGGCCTCAAAGTGCTCGGCGTGCAGGAAGACCGGCGTTGCTATCACAACGGCATCAACGTCGCTCGCGAGGAGGCGCCTGTAGTCGTCGTACAGGTGCGCAGCGCCCGCCCCAATGGCCGCCGCAGTCTTTGCTGCCTTGCCTTCGACGACATCGCATAGAGCAACGATGCGGGCCGGCGTGTGCCTCGCAATCAGTCCGGCGACGAAGCTGCCCCGTTCACCGGCCCCGATGAGTCCCACCGTGGGCGCAGAGTTGGCGGCAGTGGCACGCACGAGAGCTGCGGGCAGAACCAATGCGGAGCGGAAGAGCGTTCGTCGATTCATGGATTGTGCCTTTAGCTGAGTTCGCCAGAGGCCCTCAGGAGCGTCTCGTGCAGCAGCAACTCATGATCGTACGAATGCTTGAGCGGCTGGCCGGTCTGGATTGCACGAGCCAGTTCCTTGAAGTCACCGACGAACCGGGCCTGGGGTGGAAGCGTCACATCCTGCCATCCAGCAACGTACTTGCCATGCGGCTTGCGCAGGTTGACTCGCATCCGCGGCGGATTGCTCTCAGCCCAGACCATGAAGCTTCCATCCGTACCGATGACCTCGAATGAGCGGTGATCACCAGCGCCCGACATCCGGGCTGCCTGCATGATGACGGCCAGCGCTTTCTCGTACTCAAACACCGCCAGATTGTTATCGGCCAGCTTGTCCGGGAAGCCTGTATCGTGACGCAGCCATCGATTCACCTTGTGGGGACGCCAGAGTAGTTCCACCGTCCGGTCGATGACGTGACCGGCCAGCTCAAATAATCCGCCTCCGCGGTACTTCGCCTCGACCGCACGCTGCTCCGGGTCGCGATCCGCGTTCATGGTTGCCCGAACCATGTAAACATCTCCGAGCCAGCCGTTCCGCGCTGCATCCACCGCGGCATTGATGCCTTCGTGCCACCGCCACAAATAGCCGGTCTGGATGAGCAGCTGCTTTCGTCGAGCCTCTTCCACCATGTTCCTGAACGGCTGCCATTCATTGCCAGGCGGCTTCTCGATGTGCAGATGTTTGCCCGCTTTGATGACTTTCGCACCCCATGGCAGCGCCTCCCAAACATTGCACTGAACCACGATGAGGTTTAAGGAGCTGTCGCCGAGAAGGTCGTCCTCGCTGACCCACTTGAGGCCATCGAACAAAGGATTCTTCGCTGCTCGATCGCGAGCTGCCGCGTCGTTCTCGCAGCCAGCCACGACTTCATACGAAGGCGAGTCCTTCATCGCCTTCAACTTTCCCGCGGTGTGGCTGTGCCTGGTTCCCAGCAGCCCGACCCGAATGCGCTTAGGAAGGGGCTGTGCCGGAAGCAGCGGCGAAACCAGTCCCGCACCGGCAATCTGAAGCAGTTCGCGTCGTTCCATGGAGTTTCAGAAGGTCAGGCGGAAGGCGATCTGCAGGATGCGCGGATCCTCCGCGCCCGTAGTCTGCATGAACGTTCCAGCGTTTTGCGTGGTGTTTGGGCCCTGCAGGTTAACCCGGTTCAAGGCGTTGAACGCTTCAAACCGAAGCGTAGCCGCCACCTGTTCAGTGATCAGGAACCGCTTAAACAAACCCAGGTCGAGCGAGGCGTACCCGGGTCCGCGAAACGTATTGCGGCCGAGGTTGCCGAACGTACCCACTGCGGCACCGCCCGGGCGGAAAGCGGACTTGTTCAGCCATTCGGCCACCTTCTCCGCCCGCGGCCGGTCATCTGGAAGATACGGATTGCCGATGAGGTCAGCACGCTGATTTCCCGTGCCGGTACGCGCGTTATCTACACCCGAGAAAACGGTAAACGGATATCCGCTCCAGAGGCTGGCGATCCCGTTCAGACTCCAGCCGCCAATCAGGCTGTTCGCGAGCCGATTCTGGAATCGGATCGGCAGTTCCCACACCCCTGACATGTTGAAGACGTGTCTCTTGTCGAAATCTGCCGGTCCCTTGTCAAAGCTCTGGTCATAGGGATTCGTGCGCGTGATACCGGTGCCTTTCACCGCTGACGAGTCGTCGATGGCTTTCGACCATTGATAGTTGGCCAACAACGAAAAGCCGTGTGCGAAGCGGCGCTCGGCCGTCAGTTGCAGAGCGTGAAATGTCGAATTGCTGACCGGTTCGAACAACGCGATAGAGCCAGCGGGCTGAAGCAGGCGGCGCTGGTTGGTCGTCGCCGTCGTTGCTCCCGCGGCGTAAATCGCCGGATTGATCTCGCGCTTTACAAGCAAGCGCGTACCCTTCGACCCTGCATAGGATGTACGAGCGACGAACCCGAGCCCGACCTCACGTTCAATCGTGAAATTCCAGCTCTGGACATAACCGTTGCGGAAGTCGGGAGCGAACACCTCCTGATTTGCCCCTGTCGGAAACGCCACGGTACTAGCCGGAGTCGTCGTGCCCGGAAAAGGATTCGTCGTGCCCGCCCATGGGTTGGCCAAGCTGTTCTGCAAGTTGCCGTTGATCGTCACCTGTGTACCGAACGGCGCCTGGTTTGCCTGATTGTTCAGTGCAATCGTGTTCGGCATGTCAAAGAAGACTCCGTACCCGCCGCGCACCGCCGTTCGGCCGTTGCCGAAGACGTCCCATGCAAATCCGAGTCTCGGCCCGAAGTTGCCGTACGCTACGTTGAATCCGCCTTCCGGCACACCTTCGTCACCGGGGAAGACCACACCCACTGGAGCGTTCACGTAGCGGGTCGAGCGTTGACCGGGACGCCACGCAGCGAGCTTGCCATCCACCTCGCGGTAGGGGAAAAAAGGCTCCCAGCGAGCACCAAGATCGAGGTTCACCCGCGGATGCACTTTCCATGTATCCTGCGCAAACATTGCCAACCTATGGAATCGGGTGCGGCGGTACTCGCCGATGCCCTGACGAAGCGTATTGAAGCGGCCGAGCAGGAAATCCGCGAACGCGTCGCCGGTGAACTGCGCCTGAGCGTTGAAGTTCCACTGGCCGTTCGCGGTGAAGTTGTTCACCACGTCGCCGATGCCATAACCGTACTCACCGCCGATTGTCAGTTGATGGCGGCCCTTCGTCCATCGAACGGTATTTCCAAACTGATATTCATCGCGGAGAAACTGATTGGTGTCGCCGGTGTTCAGGGTGTTCCAGTAGCCGGCCACGGTCACATGCCACTGCGGCTGCTCGTCATTGAAGTAGCTGCTGCCCAGCGAGGCGATGCTTTGGTCTGGGTAGGCCGGGATGTTGTTCCCATCCGTTCGGTTGAAACTGAAGAACAGCTGATTGGTCAGGTTGGGAGTGAGCACGTGAGTGTCGGTCAGCGACGTGCTGCGGTTCAGCCAGGTACGGCCGACGGTCACCTCAAGATAGTTCGAGGGGTTCAGGAACGCGGGGGTCTCGGCATAGGAGTTCCAAAAGCGTCCGCTGATCCGGTTCGACGCGGTGATCTGGTGGTCGATTCGGACCAGAAACTGATTATCGTCGAAGTTGTTCGGTGCGGCCGTGAAGATGCGGTTCCCGGATGTCGGCACAGGGATCTTCTGCAGGATCCCCCGGCTCACCGGGCTGATCAGCTCGGCGGGAATCCGATTATCCGGAAAGGGCTGGCGCGTTGTCGGATCGGTGATGGTGCGTGAGAACTGGCCGCTCCGCTCGGCCGCGGTAGGAACCACGATGCCGACTTCGTTTGGTGTACGCCGCTCCAGCGTAGTCTGGTGGCTCACAAAGAAGAAGGTTTTGTCCCTGCCGTTGTAAAGCTTCGGGATGCTCACCGGACCGCCCAGCGTGGCACCCACCTGGTTGCGCTTCAACCCGTCCTGACGCTTCTCCCCGTTGACGATCGGGGCGAAGTAGTTTGCGGCGTTCAGTGCCTGATTGCGTACAAACCAGAAGGCGCTGCCATGAAAGTCATTGGTTCCAGCCTTCGTGAGTGCGTTCACGACACCGCCGGACTGGCGCCCAAACTCCGCGCTGAAGTTATTCGTCTGAACACTGAACTCGCTTAACGCATCCGGGTTGGGCATCGGATTCGGCGCGTTGGAGTAGTGGTCGTTGTTCTGCGCGCCATCGAGGATGTAGTTGACCGCGTTCGAACGGCTGCCATTCACGGAAACTCCCCCGCGAACGCCTGGATAGGTCGTGCCTGATGTCGTGTCCGCGCGGAAGTCGGTTGCAGTGCCTACTACCAGCCGCATCAACTGCGCTGCGTTGCGGCCGTTGAGCGGCAGTTCCTCAATCCGCTTGGTGTCCACCACGGCTTTCAGCACCGCAGTGGTGGTGTCTACGGCGACGGCTTGTGCACTCACAAGCACAGTCTCCGTGGTAGCTCCGAGTGCAAGCGCAAGGTCGACGCGAGCCACCTCGTTAACCTGTAGCCGTATGTCCCGAGCCTCAAATCGCTTGAAGCCGGTTGCTTCGGCCGTGACCTGGTAGATCCCAACGGGTACGGCTCGAATGGTGTACTGGCCGTCACTGTCCGTAGTTGTCTCAGATCGGGCGCCCGTGCCCTGATTGAGCGCCACCACGGTCGCACCCGGTACAACGCTGCCTGAGGGATCGCGGGCAATCCCGGAGATCGAACCTGTGACGTTCTGCGCGAGAGTGGACGCCGCAGCGAGAACAAGCATCCAGACGGCCGCAAGCATGCGGCCAGCAAGCGAATTCATTGCCCCTCCTTCAACCCCAGAGCAGCGACACTGCTCAACCGATACGTTGGTTTATAGCAGAGCCGGCCTGTGCCCGTCTACTTCGTCCGGAATCAGGCGGTGCGAACCGGGTTTCGAAGGACACCGATGCCTTCGATTTCAACCTCCACGCTGTCGCCCGGTTTCATCGGTTTCGTGGCACCCGGTGTCCCGGTGTAGATCACGTCTCCGGGCGTCAGAGTCACGTACTTCGAGACAAAACTGACAATCGCGGGGCAGTCGAAGAGCAGATCGGACGTGCTCTGCTGCTGAACCACCTGACCGTTAAGGCGCGTCCGCAGCATCAAACGTCCGTAGTCCACGCCGCGGACGATCATCGGACCAAGCGGGCCGAAAGAATCGGCGCCTTTGGCCCGCCACCACTGCAGGTCTTTATGAGGCCCGCCCTGCCAGTCGCGCTCACTTACGTCATTACCGCACGTTACCCCGAAGATGACGTCCCGCGCCTCCTGCGTACTCACATTCCGCGCAGGCGCTCCAATGACGATCACGAGTTCACCTTCGTAATGAACGTTCTTCGCATCAGCAGGGATGACGATCGGATCATCGGGATTCTGCAAACAGGTAATCGGCTTGTAGAAGATCTCCGGCCGCGAAGGCGGTTTCGCGGTCCCGAGATGACTTCGGTAATTAAGTCCAACAGCCAGAGCTTTCTTCGGCTCGCAAGGATACAGAAGTTTGACCTCGTTCAGCTTGTATCGCGCTGATCCTGGCTTGCCGTCGAATAGCGATCCGCGAACTTCACGGACGGAATCACCTTCAAGGATTCCGTAGCTTGTGGCGTTCCCCTGGCGAAACCGCACATAGCGCGTCGCCGATCCGGGAACCTGCGCGGGCAGCAGAGCTGCGGATGCGCTTCCCCCGAGGAAATTACGTCTGTCCATCATGGGGCGCATTATACTCTGACGGTGAGCACTCGAATGATTGCAGGTGCAGCGCTCGTGCTGACAAGCGCGGGACTGTTTGGGTTTATCGAACCCCGGTCGGCCAAACACGGTGTTGTTTTCCAGGAGCCGGGCCGTTTCGGGGGCTGGCCCGCGAACCATGGCGCCTGGTCGTGGGGTCGCGAGATGCTCGTGGGCTTCGAAGTAGGCCAGTTCCGCAACACCGAACAGGGCCATGCCATTGACTACACTAAACCGGCCGAGCACGTGCTGGCGCGTTCAAGCGACGCCGGCGAGACCTGGACCATCGAGCGCCCCGAGGGGCTGCGCCCGCCGCCCGGAGAAAAGGTCGCCGGAGTTCCCACCCAGGAGGGCGGCCGGCCGCTGACCGATTGCTCGGGCGGGGTCGACTTCACCAACCCCGGCTTCGCATTCACGGCGCGCATGACAAGCATTCACGCCGGCCAGTCTCGTTTTTATTACTCGTCTGACCGAGGCAAAACCTGGGAAGGGCCCTGCCGCCTCCCCGACTTTGGCCAGAAAGGGATCGCTGCTCGAACGGATTACCTGGTGAACGGCAAGCATGACATGACAATGTTCCTTACTGCCGCGAAGTCAAACGGCCGCGAGGGTCGCGTCATCTGCGTCAGAACTACCGACGGAGCCAGGACTTGGAAAATGCTCGGGTTCGTAACGCCAGAACCCGAGGGTAACGACTATGCAATCATGCCGTCTTCGGTGCGGCTCGGCCCCAGCACGATTCTCACCGCAGTTCGTTATCGCAAGTTCATTGATCTCTTCCGCAGCACAGACGATGGCCAGACATGGGAAAACGCCGGCCGGCCCGCCGCTGAAACGGGTGGCAATCCACCGAGCCTCACCCGTCTCAAGGACCGACGCCTTGTGCTGACGTATGGCTACCGCCAGCAGCCCTACGGAATTCGCGCCCGGGTGAGCAAAGACGATGGCAGCACGTGGGGTGAGGAGATCGTGGTGCGGAGCGATGGCGGGAACTGGGATCTCGGTTACCCGCGAACCCTCGAGCGACCGGACGGCAAGCTGGTGACCGTGTACTACTTCAACTCGGCAGCGAGCAAGGAACGTTTCATCGCCTCAACCATTTGGCAACCCTGATTGGCCGAAGTGGCGTGGCGGAGTCGCCCATCGTGTCATTCGAGCGGCGGCAGCGGCCGAATTGCGGGGAGTAGGAGCGTGTTCCAGCGAACCGGGCCCTCTCCAGGCAAACGGACCTGATAGCTCGACCCAATCTTCGGATCGGCCTTGTAGTAGTCGGTCGAGATCACGTGGGCGCCACTGGATGGTCGGCGACGTAAGTCTCCAGCTTCTCCGGCCCTTCATCCAGCACAAACAGGAATCCCGCGCGCTTTGTCCATCTCCGGCCACGTGCGCAAGGACTGCGGCTCCAGAGTGGAATAGCTGCCGCGCACGTCGTCGGGCACGATCAGCTTGCCTGATGGCAGCACCGCCCGGATCTCACGATCCCACGCGTTAAAAGCAGCCTTGTCGAACTTCAGCGGCTTTACGT
>DASQEG010000950.1:0-3584 GCA_035633775.1 Bryobacteraceae bacterium | reverse complement strand
ATACTGGTCGGAGCTTGCACGCAGGCTCGAAAGTTGCGGGTGTGCGCTCGTGATGAACGGACGGGCACCTGCCAACATTGAGGGCACTGTTTCTCACGTCTCGGGCCTTGCCGGCCTGATATGGGCAACACGCAAAGCGCGGGCAGTGGTGGGGTTGGACAGCGGACCCCTTCACCTTGCGGGGGCGCTCTCGAAGCCCGGCGTTGCCATCTTCGGACCTACGGATCCGGCGCGAAACGGGCCGCCTGGAACTTCGATCGTGGTGCTGCGATCTCCCGATGCGGTGACCAGCTACAGACGGACCGGCGACGTGAGCAATGCCATGCGTGCGATCACCCCGGATCATGTATGGGACGCCCTGCAGCCTGCGTTGCAAAACTCAGCCGCGACATGAGCTTTCCGAAGGCGTATTCAGACGCGGTGGCAAAGCTGCGTGTTCCCGGCGGATTTGCGCTTGCGGCAGCGTACATCTGGCTTGCTGCTCCTACGGGGCAGTCAATGGCGGCTGGCCTGCCAATCTCGGTGATAGGATTGCTGCTCCGAGCCTGGGCTGCAGGCCACCTGGCAAAGAATGCAAATCTGGCGACCAGCGGGCCTTACGCTTACGTTCGGAATCCTCTTTACCTGGGAACACTGATCACGGCTGCCGGCCTGGTCGTTGCAGCACAGAGTCCTGGAGTTGCAATTCTCTTCGCGCTTGTCTTCTTCGCGGTTTACTTTCCGGTGATACAGCTGGAAGAGCAACATCTGGCCAACTTGTTTCCGGGTTTCGCTGCTTACCGCGCGCGGGTACCTTTGCTGCTGCCACGAGGCAGGCGGCTGAGCAGTGACGCTCGGTTCCGTCCGGCCCTTTATCGCCGCAATGAGGAATACAACGCCGCTCTGGGCTGGCTTGCAGCCGTTGCCGTGCTTGCGTGGAAGCTCAGCCAGGGCCGACCATCGTGATCTTCGTGTACGCCACCTCGAACCCGAGCCGCTGGTAATTTCGCTGCGACGAGCTGCCCGGCTGAGTCCCTGCCGTGGCCACGTCGCATCCGCCGGCGACGGCCCGGTTCAGGCGAGCCGCGATCATTGCGCCGTGTACCCCGCGTCTCCGGAAATCCGGCAGCACTGCATCCGCAAACAGGCTGGCCACTCCGTTCCGCGCCGACATGGCGCTCCCGCCGGCCACACGTCCGTCGATCCGAGCGATCAGGTTCTGTGCGCCCGGCATGTTGAACAGTGTTTCACCGATCCGCATCTCGTCGTCCGTGACCGCTTCGCGGCTGAAGAAACCGCAGATCACAACCTGCGAGTAGGTGGCGCAGTCCTCGCACGGCGAAACATCGTGAGCAACTGCGAATTGCTCACCGGCGTTGAGGCGGCGCACCAGAACGTTGCTCATCTCCAAAACGCGATAGTTGCGGCGCGTCAGCTCTTCAAGGAAGGTGCGGTCCGCGTGCGGCGAGACGTCGATTGTTACGGAGCAGCCGCGTTCGGCGAAAAAGCTCTCCACCTCATCGACGTCGGTGGCGCTCACTGGCCCATGAAGACCGACGCCGAGGGCGTGGGTCAGCGGCGAGGTTGCGCCACAGAACGTGAGAAAGCCACCGGCGGCCGCCAGCACCGACGACTCGCAATCGGTGTACAGTCGGCACGCGGCCTCAGCGCAGGCAACGGCATCGAGGGCTTCCGCCGACTCCAGCCGCCGCGCAAGTTCGTCAGTAACAATCAAATCAGGACCAGAAGCGGTCGCCTGCCGCCTGGTGTTCCGCCAGTAAACATCCCGCTCCGTTGGCCTGTTGGCAATGCGAATCGACTCCGCGGCCCATCATACAACTCCGAGCGAAAGCAGATTCACCAGCAGCTTCCATGCTCCTGGAACGCCCGCGGGCAGCTGACGATAAAACGCGTAGGCCGCATAGCTCCAGTGGCCCTTGCCCGTCCGCGCCACCAGCAAGCCACCTTTTTGCGGCGCCTGACCGCGATCATGCGACTCGAGCAGTGCCTCATACCGCGGATCCCACTCAGTCATCCACTTCGAGCCGCGCTGCTCAATCCAGCCGGCAAATGCATCGGCGTCGACCACATTGGGCCGGTGGAAGATGCGATGATCCGCCTTCAGGATCTGCACTGGTGCCTTCTCCTCGGACACCTCCTCTGAGCGGGCGGTGAGCTTGTAGGGAAAGGGACCGAATGGAGCATCGTCAAACTCTTCGGTCTGATACTGAATGACGATGTTCCCCCCGCGTTCTGCGTAGTCGAGCAGGCGCGTGCGATGTGCCTTCCACTCCGGCCGCACGGCAGACGCGCGCACGCCGACGAGGATCGCCTGATACCGGCTGAGATCTCCGGTAGCGAGGTCCTCGGCTGTGAGATCGTGCACCTGGACGCCCGCGTGGCGGAGCATTGCGGCAGTCTGGTCTCCGGCTCCCTGAACGTAGCCGATGCGAAGGCCAGACGGGATCTGAACGTCGCTGATGACCACCTTCTGCTGCACTTCGGCGCGAGATGTGCCGCACGCAGCCTCTATGTTGACCAGCTGTGATCCTGTCGTGAACTCGCGCGTGAACACTTCACCGGCAGCGAGGAATCGAAGAGGAACACTTTGTCCGGCCAACCGCACTTCACCGGAACACGGCGCATTCGCTCGTGCGGTCACGTGAACTGAGTGCTGACTCACTCCTGCCGGACGCAGGGCAACTTCGGGCCACACGCTTAGGCTAAGGACGGGAAGAACCTCGAGAGCGCTGCGCTGCGGGCCGTCCACGGGATGAACAGTCTGATATTCGACCGGACGCCTCACCCGAACCTCGGTGCCCTCGACGCGAAGCGATGCTTCAACGAAGACGGACGCCGGTCCGGGCTTCGCGTCGGCAGGTACGGTCACGTTCAGGCCGTCAACTGGCCATCCATCCGGCGCAACCAGTCGCGTCGTGCCTTCCGCTCTGCCCTCGTAAGCCAGCGAGACCTTCGCCGTGAATCGCTGCCCGGGAACCGGCTGTGAACCTGCGACGAACGCATCGAGGCGCAGGCACAGTGCACGTGCGATCGCCTCTTCCAGCAATGCTCGTTGCCTTTTAGTTGACGCAGATCTCAGTGCCTGGACAAGCGCTGGGACTGACCGCCATGGCTGTCGTGCATCGAACATTTCGAGTGCGTTCCCGGCGCTGCCTGGGGCAGTAATGCCGGATCTGAGGTCGTTCGGGTTGTCGGGGACGCGGCTTTCGATGAGCCGCAGTGTTGAGTCAGGCCCACCACGCAGGCCCGGAATGCCGCCCATTCCCTGGGTGCGATGCTGCCGATATCCGAGCGTGCCGAGATCGCGCCACGTCATGCCAACCAGAGGGTCGTAATCGCCTGTCCGCACCGAATGCGTCGACGCTTCGCCGGGACGCGTACTCACGAACAGCTTGGAGACGGCCGTAAGCCGCTGAAAAGCCTCCTTCGCGATCACGCCGGCCGCCTGATGATTGCCGTGGCCGTCCCGTTCGGCGCCGTGGAACCGCGCAATGATCATGTGCGGTTCTTCGTCCCTGAGGATCGATACAACCTCGTCGACCAGCGCCTTCCTGTCCCAGTGCTCGAACGTTTCGTCCAGCCGC
>DASQEG010000949.1:0-4594 GCA_035633775.1 Bryobacteraceae bacterium | reverse complement strand
TCGCGCCTGGCGCCGGCCCCTTTCGGGCACTGAGCGCGACGACCTGCAGACCTTCTACAGAACCGTGCGGTCTCGCGACAGTCTTTCGCATGAAGAGGCGATCCGCGATTCGGTCGTGCGTATTCTGATGTCCCCGAACTTCTGCTATCGCGCCGATCTGGTCAGCGACAGCGGGCGGGAGATGCGCAGGGCAGTTCCCCTGTCCGACCACGCTCTTGCGAGCCGGTTAAGCTATCTGATCTGGTCCAGCATGCCCGACAGCCAGTTGCTCGCACGCGCGGCAACGGGCGAGTTGCGCAAGCCCGCCGTTTTGGTGTCCGAGACGCGGCGCATGCTGAAGGACGTGCGCGCACGGGCGCTTGCCACCGAGTTTGTCGGAAACTGGCTCGACTACCGCAGGTTCGAGCAGCATAATGCCGTCGACCGGGAACGCTTCCCCGCCTTCAATAATGAGCTCCGCTAGGCGATGTTCGAGGAGCCTGTTCGCTTCATCGCTGATATTCTGCAGCGCGACGCGTCGGTGCTCGACGCCCTCTACGGAAAGCACACATTTGTGAACGCTCCGCTGGCAAAGCACTACGGCATGCCGGACGTCAGTGGTGACGCGTGGGTACGCGTCGACGATGCAGCGCGATATGGGCGCGGCGGTCTGCTACCGATGTCGGTGTTCCTCACCCAGAGTTCACCGGGCCTGCGGACCAGCCCGGTGAAGCGCGGCTACTGGGTGGTACGCCGGGTGCTTGGAGAAAACGTTCCACCACCGCCCCCGAACGTGCCTGAGCTGCCGCAGGACGAAAGTAAGGCCGACCGGCCGCTTCGCGAGATGCTGGCGCGCCACCGTGACAACCCGGCATGTGCATCGTGCCACGCCCGCTTCGATTCCTTTGGAGTTGCATTTGAAGGTTACGGTCCTGTCGGGGAGAAGCGGGCCGTGGACCTTGCAGGCCGACCCGTCGACACCCGCGCCGAGTTCCCCAACGGCACCAGCGGCGCAGGCTATGAGGCGGTTCTCAACTATATCCGCAGCAACCGGGAAGGCGACTTCATCGATAACCTTAGCCGCATGTTGCTCGCCTTCTCCCTCAACCGTTCGCTGATTCTCTCGGACGACCCGCTTGTTGACAGGATGAAGAGCAATCTGAAGGCTGATGGCTATCGCTTCCGAGCCCTGCTGGAGACAATCGTCACCAGCCCGCAGTTCCTGAACCGCAGAGCCGAGCCTCCCCGCGGCGGCGCAAACACGGATTAATGCAAGAGAAAAGGAGCCCTAAACCAATGAGAAGGATCTCCCGACGGACGGTACTCCGCGGAGCTGGCGTGACGATGACTCTGCCGCTGCTCGACTCACTTCCGTGCTTTGCCGCGAAAGGCAGCTCGCCGGCGTACCCGAAGCGCTTTGCGGTCCTTTTCATGGGGAACGGCGTCAACGAGGACCACTGGGGGTCCGAGGGCTCAGGCGCTGACATGAAGCTCAGCCGCACGCTGGAGCCACTTGAGCCGTTGAAGCACAAGGTTAACGTCATCCACGGGCTGTTTCAGAAGCCTGCCGTCGGCAAAGGGATTCACCCTGCCCAAACCGGATGCCTGCTGTCGGGAGCCCAGATCCAGAAGGGCGCCATCATCCGCGCCGGCATCACCGTCGATCAGGTTATTGCTAACCAGGCAGGTCAGGATACGCCACAGTCAAGCATCGTCCTGGCCTGCGAACAGCCGATGACGGGCTACCACGAGACTAACTACTCGATGGCCTACAGCTCGCACATCTCGTGGCAAAGTCCCGACTCTCCGGTGCCGAACGAGGTCTACCCATCGCTGGCATGGGACAGTTTGTTTGAGAATCGGGGCAGCCTCCGGAACCTCAGCATCCTCGATCGTGTAAAGGACGACGCGGCATCCCTCACCCGTAAAGTCAGTGCGACCGACAAAGCGCGGCTGGACGAGTACCTCACCAGCGTCCGGGAAGTTGAGAAGCGGATCGAGGGAATGCGCAAGGTGAAGGACACCGCCGAGGACCAGGCGAAGGTTCGGAACCGCTCGACGGCCACCATGGACAGGCCTGCCAACGGCCTCCCTGAGGACCTGCGGGAGCACGCGAAGCTCATGTGCGACATCATCGCGATTGCATTCCAGACGGACAAGACTCGTGTAGCCAGCCTGCTGCTCGCCCGCGACCTTTCTGCCATGTACTATCCGTTCCTCGGCGTCAACAACGGTCATCATTCGGCATCGCACGACAATCTCACCGACGGGTACGAGCGGATTTCCCGATTTCATCTCAGTCAGCTTGCCTACCTGGCGACTCGCCTCGACAGCATGCAGGAAGGCGAGGGTACGGTGCTGGACAACTCCTGTCTGATGTTCCTCTCGAACATGTGGATCGGGCGTAAGCACGACAATACCCGGCTCCCGCTCGTGCTGGCAGGCGGCCTCGGAGGAACGCTGAAGACGGGGCGAACCCTCGACTACCTCAAGGCCGGGGATGAGAATCGAAAGCTCTGCAGCCTGTTCCTGTCGGTTCTCGATCGCATGGACATCAAGCTGGACTCGTTCGGCGACGCTGCCGGAAGGCTCCAGGATATCTGAGAGCCGAATTTACCTCATTGAACTCAGCGCAGATCTGGCGCGGTCGCTGCGCAGTTTCAGCCTGCAGGCGGCCCGAACCAGAAGGTCAGCGCCTCGGTTAGCCCGCGCCGGGTCCGGTCGCCCACCCATGCCACATATCCATCGGGCCGAATCAGCACAGCGGCCGGCGCAGGGACCGATCCGAGTACGGGAAGCTCCCACGGACCCTGGTATTGAGCATCGATCAGCCTGACCCGATCGATCCACGGCCTGATGTCAAGGTCGCCGGAGTTGCCAAGGTTGAGGAGTACGGGCCGGGCATCGTGCAGAAGCGTAAAGACCCGCAGCGGACCGCTGCCGGTGACCAGGTCGAGATCGGGCATGCGGCGACCGAGGATCGGGTGTCCCTCGCCCAGATCGTACTGGACGTCCAGACCTGACACCTCGGCTGCCAGTCGTCTGCGAGGCTCGTCCATGCTGAGGAGCTGTGAAACGTAGTCAGCCAGGGCCTTCGTGCGGTCGTCCGGACGGCGAAGTGCGCTTTGTGCCATCGTCCCGCGGAGGACGCGGGCGGCGACCGGGTAGCGCTCGGCGCCGTAGCTATCGAGAAGGCTCTCCGGCACCGTGCCGTTCACAACCTGGGCGAGCTTCCATCCCAGATTCACCGCATCCTGCACGCCGATGTTGAGCCCCTGACCACCGAAGGGAGGATGCACGTGCGCGGCGTCGCCCGCCAACAGGACGCGCCGGTCACGGTAGGAAGCCGCCTGGCGCGTCATGTCGGTGAACCTGGATATCCATGTCGGACTGTGGATGCCGTAATCCGTCCCGTAGACAGCGATCAGCGCCTCCCTCACCTCGCGCAGCGTTGCGTCAGTGGCCGGCCCCACCTGCTGCTCGGTCAGGACGAACCGCACTCGGCTTCCGTCCTCCAGCTTTCCGACTGCATGGGTGCCCACGGGGTCGTGGCGGAAACCCCAGGCCGGCTCCTCCGACGTCTGCGCCTCAGCGATCAACCAGCTCGTCATGGGATCCCAACCGGGAAAGTCGATGCCGGCCGCTTTACGAACGAAGCTGCGTCCTCCATCACAGCCGACGAGATACTGCGACCGGAGCGAGCTGCCGTCGGACAGCTGGACGTCTACACCGGTCTCGTCCTGCGCGAACCCCGCCACGTCGCATGCGCGATGGATCGGGACATCGAGCTCTCCGACCCAGTCCGCCAGGATGCGCTCGATGTGGTTCTGCCACAGCCCGAGCACGTAGTTGTGCCGGGTCGGAAAGTCGCTGACGTCCAGAGGAACGTGAAAGTGCACGACTTTATGCCGCTGTCCCTCGCGGAGGAATCGATCTGCGATTCCCCGTTGGTCGAGGACCTCGAGGGAACGTGAGTGCAATCCGCCCGCGCGCGACCCCGCGAGGTCCTGGCTGCCACGCCGCTCGACGATACCAACGTCGACCCCCGCCAGGGCCAACTCGCCCGCCAACATCAGCCCTGTCGGACCTCCTCCGGCGATCAGCACTGCATGCCCGGTCATTGCCACCCCCGTTCGACGGCTCCGCACCCTTCACCGTGGGTCCGACATCTCCCTGCGCAAACACTGAAAACAACACACATTCGCGATCCCCTTTGGCTAGGTTTTGGCTAGATCGGCGATTATGCGGTACGACGTGGGTCTTGCCGCAAGTCCCCCGGGGCGCGATACCCTGATAGTGGCGAGGGAGGCCGATGGCGGAGGCGAAGAGGCCTGGCCATTCCTCTGAGCGCACGCCGGCCTGCAATAACCGTCCACGGACGAACAGTGCCAACCTTTGGCACGCGGGATGCATCAGTATGTACAGGAAACGTAAATTCCTGATTCAACTGCGCCAGAACACTCACATCGACGGGCCCAACGGTCACATCGAACAGGGGCAAATGGCGCTATACTGAAGGTACTGAGGCTCCATGAAACCTTGGATGAAGTTTGCGCTGCTGATCACGGCGATTGTGGGTTCCCTTGCGTGGCTGGCTGCAGGCGGCATCAGCGAG
>DASQEG010000948.1:0-5352 GCA_035633775.1 Bryobacteraceae bacterium | reverse complement strand
ACACCCTCAGTATGTCGCGAAGCGAGCAATGTGGCGGAAGTACAGGGACTTCTACGCCGGCGGCGAACAACTGAAAGCAAATGCCACCGAGTACCTTGAGCAACGCCAGAAAGAGCCGCCAGATGTGTATGGCGAGCGCCTGGCAAGGGTGTTTTACGAGAACTACATCGGCTCCATTGTCGATTGGTATGCCGCAACCCTGTTTCGCAGGGAACCGGAGATCACGATGGAGGGCGGTACCGAGACAGGACGCTCATACTTCAACCTTCTGGCTGAAGATTGCGACCTGAAGGGAAGCAGCATCAGTGAGTTCTTCCGTGCACGCCTGATAGAAGCACTGGTGTACGGAGGAAGCTACATTCTGGTGGACTTCCCTTTGGCTCAGGGTCGTGTGACGAGCAGGGCAGAAGAGGATCGCACGGGCCGCTCACGCGGCTATCTGGTGAGTTATACGCCGGACGCACTCACGAACTGGAGTCTGGACAGCCACGGCCAGTTCGAGTGGGTCATCCTCAGGAGCGAGTATCTGAGGAAGGATCAGCCGTCGGATCCGCAGCTGCGCACCGAGACAATCTGGCGATACTTCGACCGCACGCGGTTTCAAGTCTGGCGCGAGACGAAGGTCACTGACTCAACCCAAGGCCCTGCCGCAGTTCCGGAGTTGATCGCCGAGGGAACTCATTCGCTCGCGGGCCAGCAACGTGTGCCCCTTTTCGAGTTGAAGGTGAGCGATGGCCTGTGGTTAATGAACAAGGCCGCGCTACTGCAGCAGGAGCACTTCAACAAGTCAAACGCTTTGTCGTGGGCGTTGACCATGGGCCTGTTCGCCACGCCAGTGGTGTACAGCGAGCGCCCCTGGAATCAGATCGTCGGCGAGTCGTACTACATCCAGCTTGGACCCAACGACCGCTTCGGGTGGACTGAGCCGGACGGCAAGGTCTACCAGATCGCGACGGAAAACCTGAGCAGGCTGCAGGAGGAGATCTACCGGGTCTGCTATCTGATGGGCCATGCAGCGGGCCAGCACTCGAGTATCGCTCTGCAGTCCGGCTTAAGCAAGGCTCGCGACTTTGCGATCACGCAGGAAGTTCTGCGAGCTTATGGCGACGCAGTGAAGGACTGCATGAAACGAGTTCTCCGCGCGATTGAGATCGCGAGGGAAGACGAGGTCCGGATCGACGTGGCCGGTCTGGACGAGTTCGACATCCGTGACTTCAGTGGAGATCTTGACGACGCACAGCGCCTGCTCTCCCTGGGTATCGAATCCGACACCCTGCGAAAGCAAGTTTACAAGAGACTTGCCTTCAAATACCTGTGCGATACGCGGCAGGAGGTCAAGGACAGGATTGGACGAGAGATCGACAGCAGTATTGAGTCGGCAATTGCAGAACGTGTCGGAAAGGAGACGCATGGAGAAGGAAAACATGACTGAGGCCGGAGCGCCGGCACCGGAGCTAAAGTTCCTGGTTCGTGAAGCTATCGAGGAGTTTATTCAGGCCCAGCAAAGCAGAACGGAACCCGCTTACAAAACCGAGCTGCAGGAAGAGCGCAAACGGCGCGAGCACTTGGAACGGCGCGTGAATGAGCTCATCGAGGACAGTCGCAAGAGCCGAAAGGCAGCTGAAGAAGCCGAACGAAGCTCGGCCATTCGCTCCGAGCTACAGCGGCTGGGAGTGACCAAGGTCGACCTCGCCTTCAAAGCAGTTAAGGACGAGATTGTTAGAACCGAGGACGGCAGACTGCTCGGCAATTCCGAGGGAGCAGAGCTGAGCCTGAAGGACTATCTTACGAAGTTTGTCAGTGAGAACCCGGAGCTTCTGCCGGGCCGGATCGCAGGCGGTTCGGGTGCGGGAGGGGGGCAGCCAGAGGCAGTGACTGCCAGCCAGGTCGACATTGACAAAATCAAGCCCGGCATGAGCGCTGAGGATCTCGAGCGGGTCCGGCAGGAGATCGCCCGGGTGGCACGCAACGCCGTTCGCGGTATGTAAACCCGCCGGATTGTCCGGCATTACAGCAACATCAACAACATAGACAAGAGGAAACACAAAGTGGCAGCAATTACTTCAGCTAACCTGGCAAATGCGATCGTGAAGCTTGTCGCAGTCGACGCTCTTCCCGCACTAATGGGCAACCTCGTGATGGGCAACCTCGTTAACCGCGACTTCGAACCCACGCTCGCACAGGCAGGGGACACGGTCAACGTACCGATCCCGCCAACGCTGGTGGCCAACAACATCGCTGAGGGTGGATCCGTGATTACGCAGAATCCGACCCTGGGCAATGCGGCAATCGTCCTCAATACCCATGCAGAGGCAACATTCCAGATTCCGGACGTGACCAACGTTCTCGCGGTGCCGGATCTACTGAAGCTGTACATGCAGCCGGCGGTCATCGCGCTCGCTGAGAGGATCGAGACCGACCTGCTCGGCCTTGCAGCACAGTTCACGGCCAATACTGCCGTCGGCACCGCCAGCACGGCGCTGACCGAAGCCACTGTCGACACCGCCGAGACGGCGCTGTTCAATGCCAAGGTACCGACCAGCATGCCGAAGTATCTGGTTGTGAATGGTCACACTTACTCTGACCTGCGCCAGATCACCCGGTTCAGTGAATACTCCAGCGCCGGTGAGGCCGGGCTGCGGGCAATCATCGAGGGCAATGTCGGAAAGATCAAAGACTTCTTTGTCTTCCGGTCGCAGTTCGTCACACGTGGTGGATCGCCTGTTACTACCCGCAACCTGGCGTTCTCGAAGAACGCACTCGGGCTCGTCACTCGGAGACTCCCGCAGCCTCTTCCGGGTACAGGCGCCATCGCCGAATATGCGGAGATGGGCAACTTCGGCGTCCGTGTGTTGATGAGCTACGCCCCGAACACGCTCGCCCAGCAGTTCACCGTCGACGTGCTCTATGGTTGTGCCGTTCTGCGCAACAACCATGGCGTTCAGGTGCTGAGCTAACCACTCACAGCAGCAACGGCCCCGGCTGCGAAGCCGGGGCACCTAAACAACAGGAGAACACAACGTGGACATTCGTGCTTACTTTGAGAAGCTGCACAAGACCGAACAGATGCTGAACGGAGATGAGGTCGTCATCGTAAGTGAGGCTACCCCCGATGGCGGGAAGGCCGGAATGATCTCGGAAGTTCGCCGTGAGACTGCGGCAAAGATGATCGTGGAGCATCGTGCACGGCTGGCCAGCGAGGACGAGGTTGCCGACTTCAGGCAAGCCACTGAGCGAGCTATCGCGCTAGCGGAGCAGGCCCGTATTGCGCAGAAGGTTCAAGTTGCCGTCGTCTCGGAGCACGACTTGCGGAACCTGAGAGCCGGCAAGCCGACGAAGAGCTAGCCATGCCTCTCTTTACCGACGGGCCGCCAGCCACGTTAACGGACCTGCGGGAGTATGAGAGCGGCGTTCTCGCGCTCGCGAGCTCAGAAGGGGTTGATTTAACGGCCAAGCTGCGCGTGTCGCAACGCGAGCTTGGCTGTCAGATCGCCGCGTTCCTGGTTAGCAAGGGCTACAAACAGGCAGAGCGTGATCTGTCGATCGTCGCCGTGACTGAGCCAATGCTGCACGCGCACACCCTGCGAACGCTGGAAATTGCGTATCGAGACATCTACCAAAGCCAGCTGAACGATCGTTACCAAGGCAAGTGGCAGGCGTACAGATCGCTAGCGGAGGAGGCCTTCCGGCAGTTGATGCGTGTTGGAATACCGATCGTTGCTAACCCTTTGCCGAGGCCCGCGACACCCAGCATCGAAGCGGTGCCCGGGGGGCTCCTTCCGAGCCGCACGCTGCACGTTAGGGTTGGACTAGTAAACGTCGACAACCGCTGTGGAGCACTCAGCGGCCTTGAAATGGTACAGATCGAGCCCGGAGCACGGGCCCGCGTCTCCTTGCGTGACATACCCTCCGAAGCCATAGGGTGGCTACTGTACGCAGGCACAAGTGAGGATTCGTGCTCCCTACAGACGGTGTCTCCGCTTGCGAAGGACGCGTCGTGGACTGAGCCCACGGCAGGACTCCTGAGCGGTGTTGAGCCGTGGCCCAGCATCGAGCCGTACCGCCTTGTACGGGACGATCAGAAGATACAGCGGGGGTAGATGAATGGCGCAGGCGGAACGAATTGCATCCAGCCGGTTCAGCGCACTGCTGCGCGGCAATAACGGCGTAGAAGCTCATTGCGCAAACCTCGTTACGGCTGAGAACTTGAGCATCCCCGTGATCACGGGCGCAAACCTGCTTGAGCAAAATATCAGCCTTGACCTGGCGGAGAAATCCACGCACCTCCGGTATCCCGCCGTGCACGTTTTCTGCGAGCGACTGCAGAACACTTTGCGCGAGAAATTCAGAAGGTTCTCGGGAACGGCAACACTTGTCGCGGATGTCCGCGTATCACACGAGCACTGCGACTCGCTGCTGCAACAACTGCAGATCTACGTGCAATCCATTACGGACGTGCTGGACACAAATCGCGGCAACTGGGGCTCTGGAGTCTACCATGCCGGAGCCTACGATGTGACGTACGGTCCGGCAAAGCGCGGAGGCAAAAACTTCGTCCAGTCGGCTCAGGTGCGGCTGGAAGTTCACATCAACTTGGACTAGGAAAGGCCAGATGACTTACATTCCATCGAACGAGAACCGGGTGTACGTCGGACTCGAGCCCGAGTACGGCTCCATTGCACAAGGAGCCGAGCTGCGGCGGATTCCGGCGGTACGCTTTCGTGCTCGCCAGCGCATCGAGGTTCGTGAACGGAAAGACAAACTCGGGACGCGCACCTTCACAGGTGTCCCGGCGGGTGCGAGGAGACACACGAACTTTGAATTGCGGACGTACCTGACATCGTGGACAGACAAGGATAAGGAGCCGGCGTATGACGCTCTCTTTCGTGCAGCTCTCGGCGGCACAGTGCAGCGTTTTAACGGCGGCACGATCGCCGGCACCTCCGAGCAGGGTATTAGGCTACAGTTTCAGAGCGCACACGGCTTGTCAGCGGGGCAGGCGGTCTGTACAGGCGAAGAGATTCGGTTTGTAACGACAATACCCAGCAGCACCACGGTTGATCTGAACGCACCTTTCACGATCTCCCCTCCCGCAGGTGCAACAGCTGCCGAGACCGTCACGTACCGGCCAGGAGCGGCGTTGCCCTCCGTCTCGGTGCTGGACTGGTGGACGCCTGAGGATAGCGTGCAGAGGATGGTGGCCGGCGCTGCCGTCGACGATTTCCGCGTTGAGGTCAATTCTGATTATCATCAATTTGACTTCAGCGGACCCGGGCATTCCCTCCTGGACAGCACCACATTTCAGGACGGCGAGGGAGGAGCCACGTCTTTTCCCGGCGAGCCCACCGATGA
>DASQEG010000947.1:0-3953 GCA_035633775.1 Bryobacteraceae bacterium | reverse complement strand
CGGAGTACTTACATTGATGGCTTGAGGCGGAAGGAGCGGAAGACCGGGCGTGCCAATGAACGTTGTGGAGGTCGGGCTGGCGGTAAGCACCGCGTTGGCACCGCTTGCGCCGACGGTCAGGTACACGGTACCCGCCCGGCCAACGCCTGTAGGCGTGGTTACGGTCACCTGTGCGACGTATGTCCCCGGATTAAGCCTTGACCCATCCGCCGTAACGCTTATCGCCGCTGGAGTTGTGCCGTCACGAGGAGTGACGGAGAGCCAGGCATCAGACGGGCCAAGATACCGCACATCGGCTTTGAAGGTTGTGTTCGGTTCACGTGAGGTCACAACAAAGGTGCCAGTGGCGGGAGTGGTCGAGCGGGACGGAACGGCCAGACCCATCTCCGAGGGCACGATATTGATCTGGTTCTGCGCCTGAGCCGCAGCGTTGCTCGCGACGCCCAACAGCAACACCAAAACGCGGGCCAGCGCGCCGCCTACAGACATACGGTCATCGTAAGGCACCCGAATCATCTACAGCACCGTCGGATCGTAAAATCCGGCGGCCTTTAGCCCTCTCATCGCTTCCGGCGCAGACATCACGGTATTCCAAACGGTCCCCGTGCGGAGGTTTTCCGCCATCAGAAGCATGATTCCGAGATCAATTCCAATCACATCCGGCCCGTACCAGCCGACCTCAGGCTGGAACGCGTCGACGAAACCATAACGCGTCCAGACGCCTGACCCATAGCGGTCGATCATCGTCTGCAGCACGAGCGTGCACTCATCTGGTAGAAATACCACTGATCCGCCAGCTGCGCATGGCACCAAAGTGCCGTCGATACGAGCGTTTGACGGGGTTTGAATACCTCCCCAGTCGAGATATCCGTAGCGGGAATCAGACGCAGTGATTCCCCACATATCCTCACCGAACCATGGGAAACGCTCTCGCAGCGCTATGCAGAACTCGCGATGTCGAACTGTGGCCATTTTCGAGTTCTGGAAATAGTCGGCCCACCCGTCCTGTTTGTTACGGAAATCGAACCAGGCGTGTGAATACTGATGCACGAACAGAGGCGCCCGCGATTCGATGAATAATCCGCCGCGTTCGGCGACGCGGTTCGGGCGCACCCATGCGTCCCAGGACGATGGCGGGATCGGGTACGTCTGGGATGCCATTGCCACCAGGTACATCGCAAGCAGTTCGGAGTACTCGTCCCAGCGATACGGCAGGAAACCGTTCTCGGGCGTCCAGCCGTGCGACAGCGTGTTGCCGCCGGCCAGCATCCAGCGCCAGTCCACGCGCCCGATGATCTCGTTGGCCAGCCTGCGAATCGCTCTCGTGTCGAAGTGCTGGCGTGCGTGGAGTACACCACAAAGCAGCCACGCCGTATCGACCGAAGAGAGTTCGCACTCGAATGCGCGCGCCCCGGAAACACAGTCGAGGAAGTGGAAATAGAAGCCCTTTTGTGTGAACGCACGCCGCGCAAAAAAGTCGAGCGTACGTTCGGCGCGGTTCTCGGCCACGCTGCGCTTCAGGTACCCGCGCTGGTGTGCGATGCAAAGTGCACTCAGGCCGAAGCCGGTCGCCGCGATGCTGGCTACTCTGCGGTCGTCACGGCCGTCGGCGCGCACCCGGTCCAAAACCAGACCTGTTACCGGATGAGCCTGCTCATAGAAGTACAGGCACGCACGCCGCTCGATCTGTTCGAGCAGATCGTCACGAGCAGCATCCAGACGAGACACACTGGACGCCAGCGCCGCCATAAAGGCACGCCTGCCAATGGAGTGTTGACCGCGCCGCTCCATGAACCCATTTTAAGGGTTCGGCCGTACGAGAAACCCAGGAAACCCCTTTGCGCGTAGCAGCATCTTTCCTTAGCTGCAGTACCTGGGTCGCTACTGTGTCGGTTGACATGACTGCTGCTACAGCTACGTTTTGGGGTGGATGGCGTGAGCGGATTCACGCACTCCGCAACGTGCCGCCGCTGCTCGGGATTGTATGGCGTTCCGGGCCGAAAGTGGTGGCCGGCGGTCTCGCGTGCCGAATTGGCGGTGCCCTGATTCCCATAGCCGCACTCGCCGTAACTAAACAGATTCTCGACGCGGTGCAGGCACGGTTCAGCGGCGCTCCGCTTCCGGAGCACTTCTGGTGGCTGGTAGGCGCTGAGGCCGGCCTGGCAGCGCTTGGAGCGATCCTCGGCAGGTCAGCAGGCTACTTCGATGCACTTCTGGCCGACCGCTTCACGCGCCACGTCAGCGTGCTGGTGATGCGGCAGGCCTCCAGCCTCGATCTGGCCTCTTACGAGGATCCGCAGTTCTATGACAAGCTCGACCGGGCTCGAGTGCAGGCGACCGACCGCATTGCAATGATTCAGGCGATCGGGACCCTGCTGCAGCAGTTCGTCACGGCGGTCAGCCTTTCGGCCAGCATCTTCTGGTTTTCCCCGTGGCTGCTTGCCTTGCTGATCCTGGCAGTTGTACCGGCATTCCTTGGCGAAAGCCACTTCGCGTTCCTTGGTTACTCGCTCAACATTCGGCAGACGCCCCGGCGAAGACAGCTGGACTATCTCCGGCAGGTAGGCGCGAGCAAAGAGTCAGCCAAAGAACTAAAGCTGTTCGGGTTGAGCAACTTTGTCACCGGTCAGTACGCGGATACCGCGAATGATCTTTATGAGGAGAATGTTCTGCTGGCTCGCCGTCGCCTGGTCGCGGGGACGGCTTTGTCACTACTAAGTACGGCTGGGTACTACGGGGCGTACGCGTACGTGGTCTATCGGACGGTAAGCGGCGAGCTCACGTGGGGAACTTTACAGTTCCTAACGGGCGCGATCGCAGGCGCCAGCAGTAACATTCAATCCATTTTCGCCACCTTTTCCTCAATCGCGGATCAGTCGCTGTTCCTGACCGACCTGGTGGAATTCATGAAAATGAAGCCTCGAATTCAGTCGCCGCCCAATGCACTCCCTGCACCGAGGCCAATCCGCGACGGGTTCAGGTTTGAAAACGTCACTTTCCGCTACCCGGGCAGGAGCCGCCTGGTGCTCGATCGCCTCAACCTCGTGATCGCGCCCGGCGAGCGCATCGCGCTGATCGGAGAAAACGGGCAGGGCAAGACGACAATCGTAAAATTAATTACCCGTCTGTATGATCCCTCTGAAGGCAGGATCCTTCTCGACGGCGTTGACCTGCGGGAGTACTCGATTGAGGACCTGCATCGGACGACTGGTGTCATCTTTCAGGACTTCATGCGCTATGACATGAGTGCTCGCAGCAACATCGCCGTCGGACACATCCATCGCGATCACAGCGAGGATGAGATTCGCACGGCCGCTGCCAAGAGCCTTGCCGAAGGTGTCATAGAACGTCTTCCGGCCGGCTACGACCAGCTGCTGGGCCGCCGCTTTGAAGGCGGCGTGGACCTGTCTGGAGGTGAATGGCAGAAGATCGCACTTGCACGCGCGTATCTCCGGGATGCGCAACTGCTCATCCTCGATGAGCCGACAGCCGCACTCGATGCCCGCTCCGAGTACGAGGTATTTCAACGCTTCGCCGACCTTACACGTGGCAAAATGGCTCTCCTGATTTCGCATCGCTTCTCCACGGTGCGCATGGCGGACCGCATTGTGGTTCTCGCCGACGGGCGGATTGCGGAACAGGGCAATCACACGCAACTGATGGCTCTGGGCAGACGCTATGCAGAAATGTTCGAACTACAGGCAGCGAGTTACCGTTGATGAACTCTAGATCAGATTCCGCGCCGCTGTTGCTGGAAAACACACCCGACGGCGACCTCCAGCGCATCCGGCAGGCCGGGCGGCAGATGGCGCGGGAGATCAGGATCGAAGGTGATGTCGATCGTGTTACCACCCGGGCGCTTGGGGCCCATACACGGAAGCTTGCAAAGTGGATTGACGACCCGGCGCTGGCCCAATCGCGGTTCAAAGGACATGACGCACGATGGTTTGCCG
>DASQEG010000946.1:0-3936 GCA_035633775.1 Bryobacteraceae bacterium | reverse complement strand
TTTCGTACAACTGGCTCCGCGAGCTTGTTGATGGACTGGATGCCGCGCCCGCTGAGTTGATGGGACTGATCACGATCAAGACCGCTGAGTGCGACGGTGTGCATGCGGTTGCTCCTCACCTGAGCTCGGTCGTCGCAGCTCAGATCCTCGAGGTCTCACCAATCGAAGGCAGCAGGAACGTACGTGCGGTGGTGGATGCGGGTACGCTGGGCAGGCGCACGGTCGTGTGCGGAGCGCCGAACTGCAGGATGGGCATGGTTACGGCTTACGTGCCCGCCGGGACCGTTCTGGGCGGACGTGAGATTCGCAAGGCCGTGGTCGCGGGCGTTGAAAGCGACGGCATGCTGGCGTCGGGTGCTGAGCTTGGGCTAAACCGCGACAAGGACGGGATCCTTCAGCTGTCTCTTCGGCCTGGCGATACGCTTGGGCTCCATCCTGACTGGGTGATCGAAGTCGACAACAAATCGCTCACCCATCGGCCGGATCTGTGGGGCCACCACGGAATGGCACGTGAGGTGGCAGCAATCACGGGCAAGCCGCTGCGGGAGGCCGCCGACCTCAGCCTCTTGCCGAGCGGTGCCGCACCGATCGAGGTGCGCATCGATGACTTCGAGCTGTGCCCGCGCTACAGCGCCCTCATGTTTGAGAACGTGACGGTGCAGCCGTCGCCGCTGTGGCTGCAGTACCGGCTGGAATCAGTCGGTCTGAATCCGATCAACAACATCGTTGACGTAACCAACTGGGTCATGGCGGAACTTGGGCAGCCGACGCACGCGTTCGATGCGGAAAAGCTGCGGGGTGGCATCGTTGTTCGGCGCGCGGCCGAGGGCGAGCGGATCGCGGCCCTGAACGGCGAAACGTACGGGCTGCGTGCATTGGATCTTGTAATCGCCGACGATGAGGGAGCGGTCGCGCTGGCAGGCGTCATCGGTGGGAACGACAGCGCCATTGACGTGGGCACGACGCGTATTGTGCTCGAGAGCGCAAACTTTCATGCGGGAACTGTGCGCCGCACATCAGCATCGCTGAAGCTTCGAACCGACGCTTCCATGCGGTTTGAGAAAGCACAGGATCCGGTGAACACGGTTCGTGCCCTGGCTCGTGCCATCGCACTGCTTCAGGAGGTCTCCCCGGGGATCCGGCTCGTGGGCGGCGTCGCAGATGTCTTAGTGCCGCCGAAGTCGCCGACGGCGATCGCACTCTCGCTCGACTGGCTGAACCGCAAGATCGGCCGAGAGGTGGACCCCGCGGAGGTCCGTGCCATCCTGACAGCGCTCTCGTTCGAGGTGGAAGAAACATCGGCTGGCACGCTCTCTGTGACTGTGCCCTCCTGGCGGGCGACCAAGGACGTGGCGATCAGAGAAGACCTTGTGGAAGAGATTGGGCGGATGATCGGCTACGCGTCAATCCCGCCGCAGGCGCCCCGGCTGCCTGCCTCCGTGCCGCCCGCAAATGCGGTCCGCGAGTTTCACCACAAAGTTCGTACTCTTGTCACCGCACAGGGCTTCCACGAGGTCTACAACTACTCGTTTCTCAGCGAAGAGGATATCGCGCGCTTCGGGCTGAATCCGCAGGATCATGTACGTGTTCTGAATCCGATAGCTGCGGGACAGACGCATCTGAGGACGACTCTGCTTCCGGGGATCTGGAGAAATGTAACCGATAATCTGCGATATCTCGACGAATTTCGGCTGTTCGAGATCGGTGTGGAGATCCATCGCATGCGCGACCACGAGTTGCCCCATGAGGTTCACCATCTTGCGGCTGCGGTTTACGGGAAGCTCGCCGACGCAGAACCGCTGTTCGAACTCAAGAGGCTGGCTCTGTGCATCGCGCCCGGAATCGTCCTCGATCCTGAGACGCCTCCGGAGCGCTGGGAACATCCGGCTCGGACGGCCAACCTGCTGCTGGGCAATGTGCCCGTTGGCCGGCTAACAGAGTTCCATCCAGACTTTATCGAGCGCGGCCGTGCCGCCGTTCTGGATCTGGACCTCGACCGGGTGATGAAGCTCGCAAGGGAAGAGAGCCACTACACTGCGCTGCGGCGGTTTCCGACGAGTGCATTCGACCTCTCCGTCGTGGTTCCGGAACGTGCGTACGCAGGTGTACTGGAGAGAGAACTTCGTACGTTCGGCGGAACGGATGTCGAAGCTTTGGAGTTCGTGCGGCAGTACTCGGGGCCGCCTCTCGAACCTGGAACAAAAAGTGTCTCGTACCGTCTCACCGCCGGCGCTCCGGATCGCACGCTGTCTTCCGACGAACTTACAGCCATCCGCCAGCGCATCATCGACGGCATGCGGAGCCGCGGTTACGAACTCCGGGTTTAGCTCAGCAGCATTTAGCGCGGGCGTACTTCGAAGCGAGGCGATGTTCGTGGAATCGCCTCCACTCCTCCGGCGAATGCTCACGGCGATGGACGGCGAGGTGGCGGTCATACGCACTCTCGTCGGAAAGCTCGCGGGCTATGCCAACCAGGATCCGCCAAAGCGACTTCATATCTCCTCCGGCCTCAGCTGCGTTGGTACAAAAGCCGTCTCATTCGAGGTCGCCTCGCGCGAACCGCGCAGGATACCTGCCCAAATGCGAACGGAGTCAACCAAAATCAGAGTGACCAGCACCAGAAAAACTCCGCAGATAATCGCATCGAGCTTCGCATTGAAGATGACGGTCTGCGTTTCCGCAACCCTGGCTGCGGCTACTTTTCCGGAGCTGAGCGCGGCCTCCAGCGCTCTTGCCTGAGCAAGAAATCCCACTCGCGGCAGATCAGAAAAGATCTTCTGCCATGCGGCGGTGTAGGTGACGATCACAAGCCACGTTAGCGGGACGCACGTGATCCACATGTACTTCGCCCGATGCATCTTTACCAGAATTGTTGTGCCGACGCACAGCGCGATAGCGGCCAGCAGCTGATTGGCAATGCCGAACAGCGGCCAGAGCGAGTTGATGCCGCCAAGGGGATCCAGCACACCCTGGTACAGGAAGTAACCCCACGCGAGCACGATCGCCGCACTGGTCAGGATGACTCCAGGTAACCAGCTGGTCCGTCCCAGAGGTGCGTACACGTTGCCGAGCACGTCCTGCAGCATGAAGCGTCCAACTCGCGTTCCCGCGTCGATGATGGTCAGGATGAACAGCGCTTCGAACATGATCGCGAAGTGATACCAGAAGCCCAGGATTGCCTGTCCGCCGCCCGTGCCTGCGAAGATGCTCGCCATACCGAGGGCGAGTGACGGCGCGCCTCCTGTGCGTCCGAACAGCGTCTTCTCGCCAACTTCTGAGGCGAGCCCCTCCATCTGGCCCGTCGTGACCGGGTACCCCCATCCGGAGATAGTGGCAACAGCAGCTTCGGGCGTCGCACCTACGATACCCGAGGGTGAGTTGACGGCAAAAAAGACACCCGGCTGCAGCGCACATGCGGCAATCAGCGCCATGATGGCGACAAAGCTTTCCAGCAGCATCGACCCATATCCAACGGGCCAGGCGTGCCACTCGCGAGCAATCATTTTGGGCGTGGTGCCTGAGGAGATCAGCGCGTGAAAGCCTGAGATGGCGCCGCAGGCGATTGTGATGAAGCAGAAAGGAAAGATCTTGCCCGCGAAGATAGGGCCGTCGCCGTCAACGAATCGAGTAAAGGCTGGCAGATTCAGGTCGGGCCGCACAAATAGAATGCCTGCCGCGAGCATGAAAACGACGCCAAGCTTCACGAATGTACTGAGGTAGTCGCGTGGAGCAAGCAGAAGCCACACCGGCAGGGCGCTTGCGAGGAAGCCGTAGATGATCACACATACGGCGAGCGCGATTCCCGACAGAGTAAACATCGGTGCGAGCGCTGGGTCCTGCGCTACCCACTGGCCGCCGAAGATCGCGAGCACCACGAGTGCAAAGCCGATCACTGAAACTTCCAGTACCTTGCCGGGCCGCCAATAGCGCAGATAC
>DASQEG010000945.1:0-1664 GCA_035633775.1 Bryobacteraceae bacterium | reverse complement strand
GGGACCGTTTGCTAGATGTATGATGGCGGGACGGGCTTCACGGTTGCTCATCAGGTTGGAAAGAATTCTCCATGCGTATACGTCGGCCATTCGTATAAAAACTTACAAGTCCTGATCGATCCGTTTGCCACGAGCGGCATCCGGCGGCATTCAGTCGCTCGACGAGCTCCGGATGCGGGTGTCCGTAGCTGTTGTCGGCCCCCGCCGAAATTGCGGCGAAAAGTGGGCGAACGGCTGCGAGAAAATCCGTTTGAGAGGAGCTGCGGCTGCCGTGGTGAGCCACCTTCAGGACGTCCGCCTCGAGCGTCTCCGGATGAGCCATCAGCGCAGTTTCCACGCGGTGGTCGGCGTCACCGGTGAGCAGGAACGAACGCGAGCCGTGAGCAATCCGTAGCACCAGCGAGTCCGAGTTACTGGCCGACGCGCCGGGCCGGTACTCGCCGGCAGGTGCCAGGACAGTAACCCGGGCACTGCCGAGGCGGACAGCGACGCTTTCATTCAGTTGCACAACGCGCGTGCCGGAGGACCGGGCGGCTCGAAGCACATCTTCGGTCAGACTGCCGGGTGCCAGACCGCCGGTCCACAACTCGGCAGGGCGAAAATTCCGGATCAGCGCCGGCAGCCCAGCGGCATGGTCGGCGTGAAGGTGCGTAACGGCTATGACGTCCAGGCGGGAGATGCCGCGCCGCCACAGATACGGCGATACAACGTCCTCACCTATGTCAAGCGCAGGCTTGAAGCGCGGGTCAAACGATGGCGCTCCGCCGCCGTCCACCAGCAGAGTCTTTCCATCGGGTGCTACGACCAGCAAGCTATCCCCCTGGCCGACATCGATGATGGAAAGCTCCAACTCGCCCGGGTGCAGAATTGGGGCGACGTGCAGCGTCGAAACAGCTGCCACTCCCGTGAGGGCTGCTGCTGCGGCAAACCATGTGATGCCCGGCCTTGTCCGCACGCACAGGCAGCAGCCGAGGATCGTGAGGGAAACCAGACAGAAAACTGCAAGCGCTACAGGCGGATCGGGAGTCCGCCACGCGGATTCAAGTGACGCCCAGAACTCAACGGCCGCGCCAGACCACCACAGAAGCAGCCGGGTAATCTGCACAACAGGCCCGATACCGGTCAGGCACGCCAGGAATGCCGCGGGCACAGCAACGCTCAGCGCAGGAGAGACCGTCAGGTTCGCCAGTACTGAGGTGACTGAGATCCGGTGAAAGTAGAAGATCATCGGAACGGCAAGCGCAGCCTGGATACATGCGGAGATCAGGACGGTTTCGACGGCCCACAGCCAAACGGTGCCTCCGGCCTGAAAACATGCACTCCACCACGACTGTCTTGAGCGCGTCAGCAGCGCCGCCGTCTCCGAGATCAGGCGAACCTCGATGCGCAATTCCGCCATAGCGGGAGGCTGCTTCGCGTCCAGATCCGGGTTGCCCAGGCGACGCAGCGCTTGCCGGTAAGGCTCGATAAAACGCTCGTTGAGCGGGACGGCGAGGCCGCCGATGGCTGCGACGGACAGCACAGTCAGCTGGAAGCTCGGATCGAACACCGCCTGCGGATCCAATGCAAGGATCGCGAGCACGACGGCTCCCAGAAGATTCAGCACACGCCCTCGCCGGAAGAACCACCTGGCCAGGAGAAAGAGGGAGAATCCCGCAGCCGAA